>JASJEG010000069.1 GCA_030064765.1 Acidimicrobiia bacterium
TGACCCGCCTGCTGGATAACCAACCGCGGCGGGCCGGCACGGTCGCTCTGGCCGGCACGGCCGCCTGGCTGGTATGCAAGCCGCTCAAGCGGCTGACTAGCCGGCCCCGGCCCGATGCAAATGAGACCGCAGTGAAGACCAGGGGCGCTGCGCAAACCGGACTTGGGTATCCGTCGGGCCACGCTGCGGTGGCGACCGCAATGGGGACCGTCCTAGCCAAAGGGGCATCCCGCAGCCGGCTCGGCGGCATTGCCCTTGTCGCAGGCACCGTTGGTGCCAGCCGCGTCTACATCGGGGCGCACTACCCACTCGATGTCGCCGGCGGGTGGGCAGCCGGGATAGCAACGGCAACGCTGGTCCGAAGCCTGGGTCGCTAGCTAGCTCGCCCGCATCTGAGCGAGCACCGATCAGCGACCAGCGTTGGCAGCGATCGCCGCCGACATGTACTCGGCAAGCCCCTCGCCGGCCTTGTCGATGTTCTCCTTGAAGCGAACATCGGCGACATACATCTGCCCAAGACCGGCATGGATCACCTTGGAGCAGTCGTAGTACCACTTGGTGATGTGCGCCCGATGCTCCTCGGCGACATCCATCGCCGTGTCGCCGTCCGGCGCCTCTCCGGCTGCCATCAGATCCAGGAACCGGGCGTAGATGGTGTCGTTCTCGGCTTTGATCGTCTCCCAGTCCTGCTTGGTGTAGCGGGCGGTACGGGTGGCCGACTGCTTGTAGGCGTCGCTATCCCCCCATCGCTCCCTGGCTTCTTCCTCATATTCGGCGGGATCGAAGTCACCAAATACTTCGAGCATCTCTTCGTTTGTCATGGTTGTTCCCGTTCTTTCTGCGCGGACCGCTCGGTCCACTGCATCTATCAGCGTCAGCAGGTGCTCAGTTCTCGCTTCCAGCAACTCCCGCTGTCGTTCCAGTGCAATGGTCCGGCTGTAGCCGGGTCGGCTCACGATCTGCCTGATCTCGTCGAGGGCAAAGCCAAGCTCCCGAAAGAAGAGAACCTCTTGCAGCCGCTCTACCTCGGCCCGGCCGTAGGTTCGATACCCGGCTGACGTGCGACCCGACGGCACCACCAGACCGATCTCGTCGTAGTGATGCAGGGTGCGCACCGTCACCCCGGCCATCCTTGCCAAGGAGCCGACTGTGAGCCTTTCTGTCGTCTTCATGCCAGGTACCGTACACCCTCACGTAACGTCAGGGTCAAGAGGGTTCTGCGAATCCGTCTAGATTCGGATCGATGAAGCCATCTCGTCCGCAATTCGCCCCCGGTTATGGCATCACTTCCACAGCAAACGGGCTCATCCCGTGGTCCGCTGCCGAGGAGGAGCTGGAAGCGGCCCGCAACTACTGGATCGTCACCGTGACCCCCGGCGGCAAGCCACATACGACCCCGATCTGGGGGGTGTGGCAGGAGGGACGCTTGTACTTTGGGATAGATGCCGATTCGCAGAAGTCGCGCAATCTCGCTGCTTCGAACACGGCAGTTGTGCATCTCGAGAGCGGCGACAACGTGGTGATCCTGCATTGCGATGTCCACGCAGAAGAGAACCCCGACACCGCCTCCGCTGTAGTCGCCACGTACGCCTCCAAGTATGGACTACCCGATACCTTCTCCTTCGACCCCGTCCTGGTTGCGGTGCCACATCGTGGCTTTGCCTGGCGCGAAGCCGAGTACCCCGCGACAGCGACTGAGTACACGCGCTAGCACCCCCTCCTGGCACTTCTCCGGGTGAAAGCCTCTCAAGAACGCGGATCGACAACCTGCGGCGATGGCGCCCGCGGCGGGACTGCCGCGTGAACGACCACGAGAAGGATGCAGAACATGACAACGCCGAGCGCTTGGTGAGCGAGGGCAAACCACTTGGGAACGCCCAACAGCACCACAAACACCCCGAGTGTGATCTGAGTGATCACAGTCCCCAGCAACCAGTTCAGGGCTGTAGACACGGGGGCGCCTGCGCCATCACGGCGCGTGGACACGATCACGGCAATAGCCAGTAGCGCTACCACGAATGCGAACCAGCGATGAATCCAATGAGAGCCGATGGATTGGTACAGGTTCTCCCACCATGGCTCATATGCCGTGAGCAACCCAGATGGGATGAATCGACCAAACATCAGCGGCCAGGTGTTGGATATGTACCCCGCCTTGAGCCCCGCAACAAGGCCTCCGTAGGCGAGCTGAACTAGCAGCGCCGCCATTAGTGCCCAGCTGAGCACCCTGCTGGTCGTCGATAGATTGTTGGCGGCACGCGAGTCAGCGGGAGTTGCGTTGCGGATCCTGTCAAGAGCCATCCACAGGGCGATACCCAACAGGAGTACTGCCGCCAGGAGATGGATCGTCAGCCGGAAATGACTGACAACGGGTCGATCCCGCAATCCGCTTGCGACCATGATCCAACCGATGGCGCCCTGGACCCCAAACAGCGCCGCAACACCCCAGAACGGCAACGACTCGCGAGCAGTCAGCCGCCCCTTCCACATGAACCACAGGAGCGGCAGCACAACTAGAAGTCCGGCGATTCTGGCGATGAGCCGGTGCGCCCACTCGTAGTAGAAGATGCGCTGATACTCACCAAGGCTCATGCCCTCGTTGATCAACAGATACTCGGGAGTCTGCTGGTATTCGGCAAAGGATTCTTCCCACGCAGCTTGACCGATGGGAGGGATCACTCCGCCGACGACATCCCATTCCACAATGGACAGCCCCGCCCGGGACAGGCGCACAAAACCCCCGACCACGACGATCACGACCACGAGTGCTGCGACCATGAGCAACCACCGCGTGATGGGATCGCTGGCTGCGGCAGCGCGGTACGTCTGCGGCCTGTCGCTGGTCAACATGAGGTTGGAAGTGTAGGAGGCCTGATTGAGGCGGAATCCTTGGCCGGTCGCCGGGCAGCGCGCCCTGCTGCGGAGTGCCACTGACTGCGGTCGATCAACCCGTGTTGCGCAACCCCGCCGCCAGGCCATTAACCGTGAGCAGTAGTGCCCGACGCAGTGTCGGGTCCTGGTCGTCACCAGAACGGGCACGTTCGAGCAGCGCAACCTGCAAGTAGCTGATGGGATCGAGATACACGTCGCGGATCTCCAGAGTGCGCTGCAACACCGGATAGCGGTCGAGCAGGTTGGCATCGCCGGTGATCTGCAGAACTTCCTGGACGGTCCGGGCGTACTCGTCCCGAATGGTGTCGAAGACGTGGCGGTGCTCGGCTGGAACCAGCGAGGTCACATACTGTTCGGCAACAGTCAGGTCCGTCTTGGAAAGGGTCATCTCGACATTGGAGACGAACGCCTTGAAGAACGGCCACTCGCGATACATGAACTCGATCTCGGCGCTGCGCCCCTGCTCGCGAGCAGCGGCAAGCCCACTCCCGACACCAAACCAGCCCGGAACCACCTGCCGGGATTGTGTCCAGCCGAATACCCACGGAATGGCGCGCAGGCCGTCGAGGCCAACATTGTCCTCACCACCCCCGGGCCGGCGGGCAGGTCGCGAGCCGATGTTCATTGCCCCCAGCTCCTCGACCGGGGTCGATGTCAAGAAGTAGGCGGCCAGGCCGGGAGTATCGATCAACTGCCGGTACTTGGCATAGGCGGCCCCGGAGATGCCGTCCATGACATCGTCCCAACCTGCCAGAATCGCGTCAGGTTGCCGGGAGCTGCGATGACGCAGCGATGCCTCGAGGGTGGCGGCCAGCTGAACCTCGAGGTTGGCTGCTGCCAAATTGGGCAAACCGTACTTGTCGGCAATGACCTCGCCTTGCTCGGTGATCTTGATGCGCCCGTCGATGGTGCCCCAGGGTTGCGCCATGATTGCCTCACCCGTCGGGCCGCCGCCTCGGCCGACTGTTCCGCCGCGACCGTGGAACAACCGCAGCTCAACCCCGTGAGCGTGGGCAACATCCCGCAGCTCCCGTGAAGCCCGGTACAGCCCCCATTGCGACATCGCAAGGCCGCCGTGCTTGCTCGAGTCGGAGTAGCCGAGCATGACTTCTTGGATGTCGCCGCGCAGCGAAACCACCTGCCGGTACGGCTTTGCAGACAGCATCTGGTCGAGCAGCGTCCCGGCGCTGCGAATCTCATCGATGGTTTCAAACAGCGGCACGAAGCCGACATGGGCGATACCCGAGCCGAGATCGATCAGGCCCGCTTCGCGGGCAAGCACAACTGCGGCCAGCACGTCATCGGCACCCCGGGTCTCAGAGATGATGTAGCTCTCGATGACCGGATCGCCAAAGCGCTCGATCGCCCGCTCAATCCCGCGGAAGGTAGCCAGGGTTCGCTGCGACTCGCCCTCGAGCACGGTGACGGCCGGGGCTAGGGGTCGACGACCGGCCAGCTCACGATCGAGGCGGGAAAGCCTTTCCCCCCGGTCCAGGTTTCCGTAGTCCTCACCCAACCGCGAGTACAAGTCCGCCAGTGCAGCATGGTGTTTGCTCGAGTGCTCCCGAATGTCCATCGTCGCAAGGTGGAAGCCGAAAGCGGCAACCCTACGGATGAGTCGGCGCAACATGCCGTTGGCGATCAGTTCGCCGCGGGCTGCCTCGAGGGATCGGTGAATCATCTGCAACTCAGCGAGAAGCTCATCCGCGTCGGCGTAGTCGAGCCCGGGATGATGGGAGGCACCGTCGGCGATGCGCTGCCGGGTATTGACCAGCCGCTGATGGACGAAAGCACATTTCTGGCGGTAGGCCTCACCCGCCGACAGCCGCGAGAAGCGCTGATGCACCTGCGGCAGCTGTGCCGCATCGACCTGCAGCGAGTCGGCCAGCTCGTCGCTGATGGCGACCAGGCGATCGGATGGGCTCAATTCGCTCGACAGCTCTTCGACCGCCGTGATGAGCTCCCGCAGCGCATGCTGGTGCTGCACTCCGAGCACGTGCAACGAAACCTCGGCCGTCACATTCGGATTCCCATCCCGGTCGCCGCCAACCCAAGTGCCGAAGTGGAGCGGCCGCGCCGCTAGATCAACCTCTGCACCGACTCGGCCCAGCTGGAAGTCGAGCTCATCGAGCAGGCCTGGTGCGACGTGACGAAAGATCTGGTCGAAGTAATCGAGTGCGGTACGCGCCTCGTCGATAGGAGTCGGTCGCTCGACGCGCAGCTCGTCGGTTTGCCAGATGAGGTCTATCAACTCGGCCAGTTCTCGCTCGGTGCGAGCCGTGCCGGGGCCGCTCAACCGGGGATCGGCGCGCTCTTCGAGGATCTCCGCCAGCCGGATGATCTTCGAGCGGATCGACCGCCTGGCAGCCTCGGTCGGATGAGCTGTGAACACAGGACGAACGTCGAGCCGGTCAACAACTTCTTGTATGAGATCCGGATCGATCCCATCGGCGATGATGCGGTCTATCGCCCCTTCGAGGAGACCGGTATCGCTACCGAGCAGTGCTCCCGGACCCTCGAGCCGGTGGGTCTGTTCGGCCACGTTCGCCAGGTAGAAGTAGGTGGTGAACGCCCGGACCAGGGAGATGATCGTCGGGAGATCGAGGGTACCGAGCAGCTGGATGAGCTCAGCACGGGCCGTCTCGGGCTCGGCGCCATTCGTAGAACGCACCTGTTTCACCAGGGCGCGCACTCTCTCGACCAGTTCGAGCAGACCCGGTCCCTCCTGGCGTACCAGGGTCTGGCCCAGCAGATTGCCGAGTAGCCGGATCTCACCGCTCAGCTGCGAGGTCGATTCAGGTTGACTATTCATCGCGGCAGGAGCGTAGCCGAGGCTGGTGGTGTTCCGCCCGGTGGATTCGCTTGCGATTTCGGCGAGCAATTGTCGTTTCTGGCAAGGACGCACAACGAAGGCGCATTGAAGGAAATGCGTCGAGGCGGAGGACGCCGCCAGGGACGACAAGGGCCGTCGAAATCCGAGCACGATCCGCCGGTCGGGACACTCAGTTCGCGAAGGCCAGGGATTGCACCGGACCCCAGCGACGGGCAATCTTGGCGTAGAACGTCCCGGCCTCCTCGTAGTTGCCCAACTCGAGCGCCAGCAGGCTCGCAGCTGCATCGGCAGCCGACTCGTCGAGCACCAAATCGCCCTCCGAGAAGAGATCGGCGACTCGGTCGTAGTCGAGTTCGAGCATTCCGTCGGCGGGGAAACGATCCAACCACGATTCGAGGCCTTCGACCTGGGCTACCACTGGCCCCTCGAAGCCGGCGGCGGCGACGATTTGGGTGGCACGCGCTACCCGTTCCTGGGCTTCGGCCATCGACGTCCGATAACGGACGCTCACCCCGGCCCCGCTCTCATACAGCTCCTTCTCCTCGTGGAGGAATGCCGCAAACCAGCGAATCGGCACGTGCCAGGGAGAAGTCAAGATGTGGGAACGCATCGGCGGAGTCTGGTTGCGCAGCCGGGACAGCTCATCATTGGCGGTGACCAGTTCGGCCGAGGGGATCAAGCCCGCATCAGGAAAAGCGTTGTTGAAGGCCAGCAAGCCTTCGAGCATGCGAAGTCGCGGGTTGCGCGGGCACACATATGACTCCCCTTGCCAATTCACCGAGAAGGCATCCTCCCCGGGTGGCTCGCTCCACAGGAAGTACTCATTGCCTTGCAGGATCGGACGCACGGCGGCATGCACTTGGTACTCGCTCGCGTTGTCGCGGCGGACGTACGACCGGAGATAGGCGCTCAATATCACCTGAAGGATCCTACCCACGATGAGCTGTACGAATCCGAGAACGGGAATCTCCCCGGCTTGCCACCCCCCGGCCCACTAGAATCTGACTCGTCCCAGTGACTCAGTTTGCTACTGCGCGTAGTTGGAAAGGAGCATCAATTGGGAGTATTCGAGGCCATAGCCTCCGACACTCACGAAGAGGTCCTCTACGGCTATGACCCGGTATCGGGTTTGAAGACGATCATCGCAATTCACTCCACTGCTCTCGGTCCCGCCCTCGGCGGGACTCGCTTCTTTCCGTACGAAACAGAAGCTGAGGCGTTGCGCGACGCCCTACGGCTGGCCAAGGGTATGTCGTTCAAGTCGGCCGCTGCCGGCCTCGATCTCGGCGGCGGCAAGGCCGTCATCATCGGCGATCCAAGCGTCATCAAGACCGAACGGCTGCTGCGTGCCTATGCCAGAGTTGTTGACTCGCTGGGTGGCCGCTACATCACGGCCGAAGACGTCGGTGCTTCCGCTGAGGACATGATCACGATCGCTACCGAGACCCGCTGGGTGACCGGCCTTCCCGATACCAACGGCGGATCCGGCGACCCATCGCCGGCGACGGCACGCGGCGTCATCGGAGCAATGCGGGCCGTGGCAGAGCGGCTCTGGGGATCCGGCGATCTCGCCGACCGCACCGTGGCAGTGCAGGGCGTTGGCAAGGTGGGTTCGAGCCTCGTAGAGCGACTCACCAAAGCAGGAGCAAAGACGGTCATCTCCGACGTCAACGGCGCTGCCTTGCATGAGATCTCTTCTGAGTTTGGGTCGGTAATCGTCGGTACCGATGAGATCTTCGACGTCGACTGCGATATCTTCGCCCCGTGCGCCATGGGTGGGGCGATCAACGAGGAGACTGCCGGCCGTCTCCGTTGCCAGGCTGTGGTCGGATCTGCCAACAACCAGCTGGAGAATGGGATGGCGCAGGCCGATCAGATGGCGGCACGCGACATCCTCTATGCGCCGGATTTCATCGTCAACGCCGGCGGGATCATCAACATTGCAGACGAGCTCCGCGGCAGCTATGACTGGCGGCGGGCTGCGCAGGCCGTCGACCAGATCCCCAAGAACTTGCGTAAGGTTTTCGACAAAGCCGACGAGCGGGGCATAACTCCACACGTTGCAGCGATCGAGGTCGCCGAGGAACGGATCGCCGACATCGGGAGCATCAACTTGAAGCGACGCGGCCACCAGTCGTAGAGGGAGACGGCATGTTGGGATTGGACAGTGTGCGTGACCACAGCGCGCTCGGCCTATCCGATGAGCAGCTCATCGAGATGTATCGCACGATGCTGCTGGCACGCAAGCTGGATGAACGCGTATGGGCACTCAACCGGCAGGGTCGGGTTCCCTTCGTAGTCTCCGTCGCCGGCCACGAGGGAACACAGGTCGGAGCTGCGTTCGCCCTCGACTCGTCAAAGGACTGGTCCCTTCCCTACTACCGCGACGTGGCTTTCAACCTCGCCATGGGGCTCAGCCCGCTCGACATGTTCCTCGCCGTGTTCGCCAAAGGCACCGATCCGGCCAACGCGGGCAGGCAGATGCCCAACCACTGGAGCGACCCGGCACGCAACATCTTCTCGCACTCCTCGGTAATCGCCACACAGTTCCCGCACGCCTGTGGAATCGCCTACCACCTCAAGAACACAGGCCAGCCGGGTGTGGTGCTGGTGTCATCTGGCGAGGGAGCAACCTCGGAAGGCGACTGGCACGAAGCGATGAACTTCGCCGGCCTGCATCAACTACCGGTGGTCTTCCTCATCGAGAACAACCTGTACGCGATCTCGGTCCCCGCCGAGCAGGAGATCGCGGGTGCGGTCGCCGCCCGGGCCAGCGGCTACGGCATACCGGGTGTAGAGGTAGACGGCAACGACGTCCTTGCGGTCTACAGGGTGGTGACGGCTGCAGTCGAACGCGCCCGGTCCGGGGAGGGACCGTCCCTCATCGAAGCCAAGACTTACCGCTACTACGCCCATACTTCTGATGACGACGACAAGGTCTATCGCTCGGCCGAAGAGGTCGAACTGTGGCGTCGTAAGGATCCAATCCTGGTCCTCAAGCAGTACCTCGTGGAATCCCGACTGCTCGACGAGACAACGGAAGCCCGGATCGAGCGGGACGTCAGCAACGAAATCGCCCTGGCGGTCAAGGAAGCCGATGCGGCACCCGAGGCCCTCGACTGGGAGAGCAACGTCTACGCCGCCCCCATCGTGCCTGAGCAGCCGGTCGAGGAACCTGAAGTCGCCCCGGTGGGCGAGAGCGTCAACATGATCACAGCCGTGAACAGGACACTCCACGAGTTGTTCGCCGAGCACGAGGACGTTGTCATCTTCGGAGAGGACGTTGCCGACCCTAAGGGCGGGGTCTTCAAAGCAACGGTCGGTTTGGGCAACGAGTATGGCGAGACTCGCAGCTTCAACACTCCCCTGGCGGAGTCACTGATTGTCGGGATGGGGATAGGTATCGGTGCGGCCGGGGGTCGTCCGATTGCGGAGATTCAATTCGCGGATTTCATCCACCCGGCGTTCGACCAGATCGTCTCCGAACTGGCGCGTCTCCACTACCGCACCAACGGACAATGGGCCGCGCCGCTGACGATACGGGTGCCTTACGGGGGCGGCATCAACGGATCGTTGTACCACTCGCAGTCAATCGAGGCCTTCTACGCGCATATTCCGGGCCTCAAAGTTGTCGTTCCGTCGACGCCGGCCGACATGAAGGGACTGCTGTGGTCCGCAGTGGAAGACCCCGACCCGGTAATGGTGCTCGAGCCCAAGAAGCTCTACCGGCTCGCAACCGGGCCCTATCCCACCGGGCCCCACCGGGTGCCAATCGGGCAAGCTGCGCTGCGCAGCACCGGAGAGGACCTGACCATCATCGCCTACGGCACCATGGCTCACTTCGCTGTGGCCGCAGCCAAACAGCTCGAGAAGCTCGACATCGATGCCGGCGTCCTCGACCTGCGCTCGCTGCGGCCACTCGACTGGCCATCGATCGAACACGCAGTGCAATCGAACGGAAAAGTGTTGATCGTGCATGAGGACAACAAGTTCGGAGGATTCGGCGCAGAGGTGGCGGCACAGATCGCGGAGAAGGCGCTCGACTGGCTCGATGCACCGGTACGCCGCTACTGCACTCCCGAGATTCCCACCTTCCCCTATGCCGGAAGCCTCGAGGAACAGGTGTTTCCGTCGGTGGAGGGAATCGTGAACGAGGCCCGGTTGCTGGCGGAGTACTAGTACCCGCCGTCATCGGACGGGACACCGGATAGGCCGCTTCCAGCCTCTAACCTCGCCCCCATGGAGCCAACCATCCGGCATGCCCGGAACAGCGACCACGACGCAGTAGCAGCGTTTACCACCAATACGTTCGAGTGGGGCGACTACGTGGCGGACGTATTCCCCGATTGGCTGGCGGATGCCACAGGCTGCGTGATGGTCGCGGTTGACGATGAAGACAAGCCACTCGCCGTCGGCCGCGGCGTCATGCTCAGCGATTCCGAGCTCTGGCTGCAAGGGGCTCGGGTCAACGAAGCATGGCGGCGGCGCGGCCTCGGATCTGCTGTTGCCGAAGCCATCGCGGCATGGGGTCGAGAGCAAGGCGCACTGGTGTCCCGTCTCGGCACCGAGGACTGGAACACGCCGGCCCAGCGCCAGGTCGAGAAGGTCGGATTCCGTCCAGTGGGCGACTGGGCTGTCGCCGTTCGCCCCACCCCGACGGCCGAACCGGCCACCTCAGCCAACGGAGGGAAACGCGCCAAGGCCCGCCGCAAGCTGGAACGTGCCCACTCGACCGAAGCAACGCCGGCGTGGATCTCGTGGCGATCCGGCCCGTTGGTCCAACCCACTCGTGGACTCCATAGCTGGCACTGGCGATGGTCCCGGCTCGAACTCGAGCACCTGATCGACGGAGCCAAGAAGGGAGAGTTGTGGGCGTCACCCGCGGGGTGGGCGCTGGCGCGGGTGGACAGGGAGCGGCTGACCGTTGGCTGGCTCGAGTGCGGGCCCGATGACGCCGACCAAATGGTCCGCGCCATCGTCGACCTCGCCCAGGACGCAGGCACCGAACGAATTCACCTACCGGTACCAGCCGTGGATTGGCTGATGAAGGCGCTGGAGACATCTCAGTTCGACCTGCATCCGATGATCATCTACGAACGAGCGTTGTGACACCTACCGGTTGAGCGCCTCCCAGTACAACTCGATCGGGTGCAGGCCTCCACCCGATGTCGCCGCAGCCTTGCCTACCGGTTGAGCGCCTCCCAGTACAGCTCGATCGGGTGGAGGACGCGATAGCCCCTGCCGAGATGAGCCCGAAGCTGGATCTCACATCCCGGGTTCGCTGAGACAACTGTGGTTGGGCCGGCCGACTCAACCTGCTCCCGCTTGGCTTCGCCCAGCGCCTCCGCGGTATCCGGCTCGTAGACCATGTACAGGCCGGCCGCTCCGCAGCACAAACCATCCGGATCGATCTCGACCGGCGTATAACCTGCCGCTCGGACGATCTTGCGGGGCGCATCGAAGATCCGCTGCGCATGCCGCAAGTGACACGGATCGTGTATCGCCACCTCATCGCCGTTTCCCTTTACCTCGGGAAGCTGGCCGCTATCGATCAGCTCGGCCACGAACTCGGTGATATCGCGGGTACGTGTGGCAACCGACTCGCCGCCCTCGACCCAGTGCCCGTAATCCTTGAGGTGGGCAGAGCAACCCGCCGCGTCAGAGACTATGTAGTCGTAGCCCTGGAAGGCCGCAACGTTGCGCTCAGCCATCCTCGCTGCATCCCGCTCGGCCCCCTCGTGAGCCGCCAGCGCACCACAGCACCGCTGCGTCTCGGGGCTATCGACCTTGAAGCCGCCCATCGACAGAACGCCGCGGGTTGCGTCATGGACGGCAGGAAACCACTGGTCCATGACACATCCGGCGAGCAACGCAACGGAGCCCGCCGGAACCGCAGGGGCGAGATCGTGGACTCCCACCGCCGAGTGGGGGAAGACACGCTGGCGCCGCAAACCTCTGGCAAGGCGCATCCTTCTGGGCAACAACCGCATGATGCCGACTCGCTGCACCAGACCCACGCCGCTGGTTACAAGGGCAAGCAGCCACTTCATGTTCAGGAGCTTCCCGACCAACAGCCGTCGAACCCGGCCGGTGGTTGTCGGCCGGACCTCGGCGAGTCGTGCCCGGGCACCTTCCATCATCTGGCCAAAGGGCACGAACGACGGGCAGGCGGCCTCGCACGCCCGGCATTGGAGACAGAATGAGAGCATTCCCGCATACACCTCATCTGGTGCGATGGTGCCCTGGGTGATCGCTCCCATTGCCATGAGCCGGCCGCGGGGTGAGGCAGCCTCATCGCCGGTCAGCCGGAAAGTAGGGCAGTGCGGGAGACAGAGACCGCAGGTCACACAAGAATCGAGCTGGGCCTGAGTCGGGCCGAGGGAGGGCTCCATCAGATCCCTCCCGGGAGGATGCCGGGGTTGGCGATACCTACGGGGTCGAAGGCGGCCTTGACGCGTCGTTGCAGGTCCGCAGACCCGGGAGCTGCTCCCCACGGATCCAAGACGCCTCTCGCCGGCGAGTTGAACACTACGAGCGTGCCTCCCAACGTCTCCGCCTCCTCGCGTAGTCCGGCCAGTCGTTCGTCGTCGCCGCTATCGACCACCAGCCTCACCTCACCCACACCGTGAGCTGCCTGGAATGCCCATCCATTCCTCCGAATCTCGTCGACGAATCGCCCAGTCGCCCCTGCGGGAACACGCAGGACGAACTCCCAAGGACCGGCTAGGGGCTCCGGCCATCGATGGCCCGACGCCAGCCTCCCACCGAGGCGCTCCGCTTGAGCTTCCAGTTCAGCAAGAGTGCCGGCCAAATAGACGATCGACCCCTCGTTGGTCTCGATGACCGCCAGCGGTCGATAGGCGGTGCGAAGCGCCGCCTCCGGATCGGATACGTGAACCATCCCCTGGTGGGCGGCTAGCGGCCATAGCTTGAGACACAGACGAGCAATCAGGCCCAGCGACCCAAGCGAACCGGTGGCGAGCCGCGGCAAGTCGTACCCGGTCACGTTCTTGACAAGCCGGCCCCCTCCCGTAACCGCCCTACCATCGCCGGTCGCCAGCACCACCTCCAGAACCCGGTCCCGTGTTGGTCCGTAGCGGAGCCGGCGCCACCCGGACAAGCCGGCGGCCGCCACTCCCCCGACAGTCGCTCCGGCCGGTGTCTCGGGAAGCACCGCCGTTTGGCCACGTTGCTGCAGCTGCGCCTCCAGCGCAGACACGGTCACACCTGCTTCCACGACGATGGTGAGGTCCTCGGCTTGCCAGTCGACGATCCTGTCGAGACCGTGAGTGGTCATCACCACATCGGGAGCGACCGCGTTGCCGATGCCCTGATGAGTGCCCCCTCCCCAGAACAAGACGCGCAAACCGACAGTGGAGGCGAATCTGAGTATCGCGGCGGCATCCTCGACCTGAGATGGAGCCACCGTGAGATCGACTGGGGGCGCTCCCGGGACCGGGTCTGCCAGCATCCCCTTGGCAAGCCGCGTCAGTTCGGCCTTCAACACGGTCATGGGGAGACTTCCTTCTTCCCCGCCAGATCGAAATCGAAGCACCTGGCGCCCGTCGGAAGGACCTTGCCCGGATTCATCCTTCCGTGAGGGTCGAACGCTTCCCGCAAGCGCGCCTGAGCATCGAGGTCGATTGGCTCAAAGACGAGTCCCATCAGCTCACGCTTCTCCAGCCCCACTCCGTGTTCTCCTGTCAACGAGCCGCCGGCCGCAACGGAGACACGGACCATCTCTTCGGCGGCAGCTCGCACTTTTTCGCTCATCCCGGGCTCGCGGGCGTCGTAGGCGACCAGTGGGTGCAGATTGCCATCGCCGGCATGGAAGACGTTGAGCATCTGGATGTTGTTGCGCCTGCCGATCTCGTAGATCTCAGTCATCACCTCTGCGAGCTTCGTCCGCGGCACAACCGTATCGTGCAGGTAGTAGTCCGGAGCGGCCTGGGCGACTGCCCCAAAGGCGTTCTTCCTCGCTTTCCACAGCACGGCACGCTCTGCGTCGTCGGCGGCCACCCGTACCGAGGTTGCTCCGGCCTCGTTGGCGATGCGTTCGACAACCGAGGCTTCGGCGACAACTCCTTCCTCGAGCCCGACCAACTCCGCCAAGAGCACGGCGGCTGCCTCTACCGGCAGACCCGCCCCGATGAAACCCTCCACCGCCACCACCATCGGCTGATCCATCATCTCGAGCGCTGCCGGCACGATTCCGGCAGCGATGACCCCGGAGACGGTTGCCGCAGCCGCTTGAATGGAATCGAACGTGAGCAGCAGGGTGCGAACTGCGGGCGGGTTTTCGGTCAGCTTGACTAGAACCTTCGTGACTATGCCCAGCGTTCCCTCGGAGCCGACCACCACTCCTCGCAGATCCAAGCCGGGTGGGTCGGGAGCCTTGCTCCCCAGCATGACCACGTCACCATCGGACGTGACGAATTCCACTCCGAGGATATGGGCGACCGTTGTTCCCTCAGCCAGGCAATGAGGGCCACCTGCGTTCGTACCGACGTTGCCCCCCACGGTGCAAGCTGCCTGCGAGGAAGGATCGGGGGCGTAGTGCAGGCCGAGATGCTCGGTCGCCCGAGATAGATCCAGGTTGAGGACGCCGGCCCCAACCCATGCCGTCCGTGCATATTCGTCGATCTCCCAGATCTCGTTCAGCCGAGTGAGTACAACGAGCAATGCGGGCTCGGCCGGCACGGAACCACCGGCAAGTCCGGTGCCGGCGCCACGGGCGACGACGGGAACACCGTGGGAGGCGGCGATGCGAACACACGCCGCCACCTCTTGTGTCGTCTCTGGCAGTACGACCGCCACCGCCTCGCCGCGAGTCACCCCCGCGTCCTTGTCATAGACCAGCAATTCCAGAGGGTGGGAATGCACCCGATCCGAACCGAGCGTGGAACGGAGATCGTCAACGAGCGCCATGGCCCAAGGATAACGACATCCCGGCTCCGGCTAACAAGCGAGACCGGCGACGCCGCCAATCAGGGCTGCACCAGCGCAGTGATCTCGGTGACTGTGCCTTCTCCGTCCAGATCCAACCAGTAATTCCTGTCGGGCAGCAGCGCAAGGCTCGAGCCCGCCGCACAATTGGCGACCAAACGTGCTCCGTTCACCGGAGTGATTGACTGGTAGGGCTGATCGGGACAGCCGGGTACCCGGTACGCACCGAGGATCGGCATTCGCTCCTCGAGGAC
>JASJEG010000070.1 GCA_030064765.1 Acidimicrobiia bacterium
CGGAACCCAATGGCCACGGCAACGCCCGACAGATAGAGCGGCGTGGCCCGGTTGAGCGTTGCGATCAAGGTTTCGAGCCGGGTGCCGAACTCCCACATGTTCTCGTATGCGGTCAATGGGTTGGCTCCGGCGAAAATCAGCACGACCGACGAAATGACCAAGGCAACGCCTACCGCTGCCAGGGGTGCCGCCAGAACGTAGAAGAGCTTGCGGCGCATCAGGAACCTCCTCCCTGCACGGCTGCTCCTGTCATGTATGAGCCGAGATCGCGCGGAGTGACCTCACTCGGGTCCAGCTCGGCCACTAGCTCACCTCGCAGCATCACAACCAGCCGGTCGGAGAGACCGATCAGCTCTTCGAGGTCTGCCGAAATGAGGATGACGGCTAGACCTGCGGCGCGGGCGTGACGCAGCTCCTCCCAAACCGCAGCCTGGGCTCCGACGTCGATGCCGCGTGTCGGGTGGGCTGCGATCAACACTTTGAGATCCGCAGCCATCTCCTTGCCGACGATCAGCTTCTGCTGGTTGCCGCCGGAGAGGGCGTGTGCCGCCACATCGACGCTGGGAGTCCGCACATCGAATTGCTCGACGACCTGCTTGGTGTGCTCTCGAGATTCCTCGCGCTGGATCCAGAAGCCGTTCTTGACGTAGGGCTCCATGCTCTGGTGGCCGAGCATGGCATTCTCCCAGAGCGGGAAGCCGGCCAGCAGGCCCCGCCGGGTTCGATCCTCAGGGATGTAGCCGATGCCTGCTTCCCGCCGCTGGCGGGTCCCCCATCCCTTCATGCGCACACCCTCGAGCGATATGACCCCGCTGGTGAGGGGGCGCATTCCCATCATGGCTTCGACGAACTCGGCTTGCCCGTTCCCTTCGACTCCAGCGATGCCCAGGATCTCTCCTTGGTGGACCTTCATGGTCACGCCACGCATCTTGGGGCTTCCAGTGTCGTCGTCGGCGCAGGCGTCGATCGCTTCGATCACGACGTGGTCGGTGACTGTGGACTCGCGAAGCTCGGGTACCGGGAGTTCGGAGCCGACCATCAACTCCGCTAGATCGCGTGCCGTAACATCTTCCGGCTTGACCGTATCGATGGTCTTGCCGGCTCGGATCACCGTGATGGTGTCGGCAATCTCGAGCACCTCATCGAGCTTGTGATCGATGAAGATGATCGTGTGGCCCTCCGCTTTTAGATCACGCATATTGCGGAAGAGTTCCTCGACCTCCTGAGGAACCAGCACCGCAGTTGGCTCGTCGAGGATGAGGATCCTGGCGCCTCGGAACAGCACCTTGATGATCTCGACCCGCTGCCGCTCACCTACCTCGAGCGTTTCGACGAGATCGTCGGGGTCGATGGTCAAACCGTAGTCCTTGCCGACCTCGATGATGTGCTCGCGGGCTTCATCAAAATCGATCCGACCGCCCATTAGTGTCGGTTCGGATCCAAGGATGATGTTCTCCAGCACGGTCAGATTGTCTGCCAGCATGAAGTGCTGGTGGACCATGCCGATTCCCAGGTCGATGGCCTCTTTGGGGGAGGAGAAGACGACTTCTTTGCCGTTCACAACCATGCGGCCCTCATCCGCCGGTTGCATCCCGTAGAGGATCTTCATCAGGGTCGATTTGCCGGCTCCGTTCTCGCCGCAAATCGCGTGAATCTCACCTTCGGCGACGTCGAGATTGACCCCGTCGTTGGCGATGACTCCCGGGAACCTCTTCGTGATTCCCTCCAGTAACACAGCTGATGCCATACGCCCGCCTTAAAAGAAGTGTGGGACCGGACATTAGTCCGATCCCACACAGGATTCGATTCGCATCAAAGGCGATTACACGGTGGAAGGCACCACGATGTCGCCATCGATGATCTCTTGTTTCAGGCCATCGAGCTGATCGGTGATGTCATCGATGTATCCACCGGAGGTGGAGTAACCGACGCCATCGACGGACAGGTCGAAGACAACAGTACCGCCTTCGAATTCACCGTCGACCTGAGACTGGATCGTGCTGAACACGGCAACGTCGACCCGCTTCAGCATCGAGGTCAGGATGTACTCCTGCAGACCCTCGCCTGCAGTCAGGTACTGGTCGGAGTCGACGCCGATGGCCCACACCTTCGTGTTGTTGGCCTCGGAGTATTCCTTGGCAGCCTGGAAGAGGCCACCACCGGAACCGCCGGCTGCGTGGTAGACGATGTCGGAGCCATCTTCAAACATCGACTGTGCAACGATCTTGCCTGCAGCAGGATCGGTGAAGCCGCTGAAGTCGGGCGGCTCGCTGATGTACTGAATGTCGATCTCGATGTCGGGGTTGATGTGCTTGACACCAGCCACGAAGCCGGCCTCGAACCTCTTGATGAGGTCGATGCTGACTCCACCGATGAAACCGACCTTGTTGTTGGTTGTCTTGAGTGCTGCTGCCGCGCCGATGAGGAACGAACCTTCCTGCTCAGCGAAGACCAGGCCAGCAACGTTCGGCAGGTCAACCGAAGCGTCGTCAACGATGGCGAAGTTGACCTCCGGATTGGCGCCTGCCGCGTTTGTCATCGGCTCAGCGAACAGGAAGCCAACACCGAACACGAGGTCCGACTCGTCTGCCTGCAGGTTGAGCAGCTCTTCACGGTTCGAGCCGTCATCGTTGGCTGAAGCCTCAGACGCGCCGATGCCGAGGTCCTCTTCGGCTTGGTCGAGACCTGCGGCAGCCGAGTCGTTGAATGACTGGTCGCCGCGACCGCCAATGTCGAATACGAGACCAATGGCCACGTCTTCGCCGCCGCCGCCTTCGTCGTCGCCGCCGCAAGCGGAGGCTACGAGGGCAAAGGCGAGTACGACGCTAAACAGCAGTGCAAACTGCTTTCGCATGTTTCTACCTCTCCAGTTCTGGGTAAGAAGGGCGACGTGCCCAAGCCGTCGCCTGTTCATCATTAACGGTAACTGGTGTAGGCGCTTTTTGCATATGCGCTTGCCAGAAACTGGACGGATCGGAGCCGGCGTAGCAGCTACCGGTTGTGGCGCAGATAATCCTCGATTTCAGTGACCAGACCTTCGGCTGCGCCGGGGTCGAGGCTGTCCGCCGACGGCTCGATCTGCTCGAGTTTGGCGACGTACTCTGAGAACTCCTCCGACGCCTCGAGGGCGGCATTCACCCGGTCCAGGTATTCGTCGGTGACAGTCTCGAGTTCGCCGTAGTCAACCGGGATCCCGAGGATCGAAGTGGCCCGGGTTGCCAGCGCCAGCATCGCCTTGGGATTGGCGTTGGCGGCGAGGTAGTGCGGCGTTGCCGCCCACAGCGCCAGCGCAGGCAGACCGGCCTCGCGGCAGGCCTCGACCACCACACCAACGATGCCGGTGGGCCCTTCGTAGCTGGACGTGAGCAGTCCGTTTCGCACCACGAGCGCGGGATCGGTGGCGACGCCGATGACGGGAACCTGCTGGGTGTGAGCTACCTGGCCGATGAAGGCCCCGAGGAGTATTACCTCCTCGACGTCGTTCTCGTTGAGAACCTGGGTGAGGTGGCGGCTGAATGTCTTCCAACGGTATGACGGCTCGTCACCCGTGACGATGATGACATCGCGATCATCCTCCGGCAGCGGCACGCCGTAGAAGCGAGTCGTCGGCCAGGAAAGACGCCTCGTCTCGCCCTCACCGATCGTCACGGTCGGGCGATGCGCCTGGAAGTCGAAGAACTCCTCGGGGTCGATCACAGCAAACGGTTCACCAGCGTCCAACACACCGACCAAGAAGTTGGCCGCTCCCGACGCCGCCTCGCAGGCATCTCCCCAGCCCTCGAAAGCGACGATCGCGCGGGGCCGCCGGAGATTGGGCTTTCCGAACCGGTGGATGGCGTCCATAAGGTCAATCTACCCGGTTGGCTCATCTTCAGAGGCGGACGGATCATCGGGCGTGGGGCGCTGCTCTTCCCAGAGCCGGCCGAAGTCATGTGGACCGGCGACCAGGAGCTGCATCGTGTCCCCGCTGCGCAAGGTGACCGTGACACGCCGATAGCGGCCGAGCTCAGTTGCGCTTGATTCCACTTCCGCAATGTCCTCCAGGCGATAGCTGCGCAATGGCGCAAACCGGATCGCGGATCTCTGCCGCAAGGTGAGCAGGCGACGATCGGTGAGAACCAGCCGGACCACCGTCGCTCCCGGCCCGGATGCCGCTCTGGCTGTGCGAGCGGCGACGCCGGCACCACCGACGATTCCTCCGAAACCTCCAAGCATGGCGAGTGGCCACAGCGCCGCCATGTCGAGCAAGGTCCAGGCCAGCGCACCACACAGAGCTCCAACCCCGGCCCCCATCAGAGTCTGCGCCCCACTTCCCGCAGAAGTTGCCTCGGCAGCGGCGATGACCTCCTCCCCGGATTCGAGGTGGCGTCCGAATGTCCTATCTGCGACTCGCTGGAGGCGTGCCATCAGCGTGAGCCGCGCTGCCGCATCTCCTCAAACCGGGCCACGAAGTCCTGCGCCATGCGGCGGTTGGTCGTCCAGAAGGTGATGTCGCCTTCGGGGGTCGTCATGGCCAGCTTTCCCATGACGAAGAGATTGCCTTTGCGGGTCATTTCGAGGCGCTCGAGATCCTGCAACGGGTAGTCCCCGACCAGGCCCGCCTTGCGCGATCCAAGCAGGACCAAACGCGTGGGTGTCAATGCGGCCATCGCTCCGATGACACGGGGCTCCCTCATTGTGGCGGCCAGATAGGCGAAGTATGCGAGGTAGCCCAGTGCGAGGCCGATGATGAACTGCAGCCCGCCGGGGCCGAAGGCAGCTTGTGCCGCGACCGCCCCGAGGATCCCTGCGAAGACGGTGACGATGATGCTGACGCGCATCAGCGCGGAGGCGGCGATGACCTTCTCACCGTTGAGACGAGGGTCGCTCTCGATGCGCTGGATCAGTAGTTCACGGTTGCGGTCGGCGATAGAGCTCATGGGCCCACGTTAACCGTCAAACCTCCGTAGCCGGAGTGAGTTGGTCACGACGGAGACGCTGGAAAAGGCCATGGCTGCCGCGGCAATCATTGGGTTGAGGAGTCCGGCGGCGGCAAGCGGGATGGCGGCGGTGTTGTAGCCGAAAGCCCAGCCGAGGTTCTGGCGGATGGTACGGAAGGTCGCTCTCGCCAGGCGCAGCGCCGTGACCGCTAGGCGCGGATCGCCGGACACGAGGACTATGTCACCGGCCTCGATGGCGACGTCGGTCCCGCTCCCCACCGCCATCCCGAGGTCTGCAGCGGTGAGCGCCGGTGCGTCATTGATTCCATCGCCGACAAACGCAACGGTGTTCCCCATTCTCTGGAGCGCAAGCACTTCGTCCGCCTTGTCGCTGGGGAGTACCTCGGCAACGATGTCGGAAATGCCCACCTGTATCCCGATCGCCTCGGCAGTCGTCCGGTTGTCACCGGTGATCATCGCTGCACCGGCGCCATCGGCCTCGAGTTGAGAGACTGCACCGGCCGCCGTCTCTCGCACCGTGTCGGCAACCGCGAGCACTCCCTGAGCCGCTCCATTCCATCCGGCCAAGAATGCAGTCTTGCCCTGTCGCTCGAACTCGTTCATCGCGTCTTCCAGGTGGGTCGGAATCCGAAGGCCGTGGTTGGCGAGGAGCTTCGGCTTGCCGATCGTCATCTCCACCCCGTCGATGGTCCCGGTGACACCGGAGCCGGCAACGGCCGACACTGTCTCGGGTTCGCCGATCTCGATGCCGCGCTCCTCGGCACCGAGAGCGACCGCTTTGCCGATCGGGTGGCCGCTGGCCGCTTCCAACGAACCTACGCGATACAGAAACTCCTCTTCGCTGCCATCGCAGGTGACGTCTGAGAGAGTCATTGCTCCGCGGGTCAGGGTGCCGGTCTTGTCGAACACGACGGTGTCGATGGATCGGGCTCTCTCGAACACCTCGGCATTCTTGAAGAGGACACCGAGCTCGGCCCCCCGACCTGACCCGACCATGATTGCAGTTGGCGTTGCCAAACCCAGCGCGCACGGACAGGCAATGATCAGAACCGCAACTGCATTGCGCAACGCAGTCGCCACTTCGCCGTTTCCGATCATCCAGCCAACGAACACCGCTAGCGAGATAACAATGACAACTGGTACGAAGACGCCGGATATCTTGTCGGCCAGCCGTTGCACGGGGGCCTTCGACGCCTGGGCTTCCTCAACGAGCTTGACGATGCGGGCGAGGGCAGTGTTGGGGCCGATATTGGTGACCTCGACTTCGAGCCGCCCTTCCTGGTTGACGGTGGCTCCGAACACTTCATCGCCGACGGTGCGCATCACTGGATGGGACTCTCCTGTGAGCATGCTCTCGTCGACGGAAGATTGGCCCGCAACCACCACTCCGTCGCTGGGGATCTTCTCTCCTGGGAGCACGATCATCTTCTCTCCCGGCCGCAGGTCCAGGGGGTCAACCATTACTTGAGCGTTGTCGCGAATCACCCGGGCTTCGCGGGCGCTGAGTTCGAGGAGTTTGGTCACCGCTTGCGATGCGCGACCCTTGGCGCGGGCTTCGAAGAAGCGACCCAGCAGGATCAGCGTCACGATCATCGCCGCAGTCTCGAAGAAGACCGGATCGTCGGTTAAGAGTGCCCAGATCGAATAGCCGAACGCTGCCAGAGTGCCCACCGATATGAGGGTGTCCATCGTGGCATCGAGGCTGCGCAGTCGCATCCAGGCGATGCGGTGGAACTGCGCTCCAAAGACGAACACCACGGGAGTTGCCAGGATCCCCTGAGCGATCCGTTGCCAGGTCGAGTCGTCGCCGAGCATGGCCAGGGCCATGAGCGGGACGGTCAGGAGAGCCGCCAGCAGCACATTGCGCCGCTGATAGATGACCTCTTCTGAGTAGCGCTCTGCCGGAGACCGCCGATCTTGCCCTTCCGCAACCGCCGTTACCGTGTAGCCGAGCTTGGCTACGGCAGCAGACAAACCCTCAACATCTACTCGAGGGTTCACGGCCACTCTGGCTTCCTGCCCGGCGAAGTTGACCACTGCCTCGTCGACGCCTTCTTGCTTGCCGAGGACGCGCTCGATTCGGAGCGCACACGAAGCGCACGTCATGCCTTCGACGTCGAAGGTGATTGTCTCCTGGGTGGTCTTTGCCATCTACTGACTGGTGGCTACCTCATAGCCCTGCTCCTCTATCGCAGCAACGATGCTCTCCAGACTCTGGGCACCGGCATCAAAGGAGACATCCACTGTGCGCCCTGCGACGTCAACGACTGCGGAGTCGATTCCGCTCAGCTCGTTGACCGCGCCTTCGATCGACATCTTGCAGTGGTCGCAGGAGATATCGGGGACGCTGAGGGTTACCTGATCCATGGGGGTACGGTCCTTCCAGTTGTGTTTCGTTCAGGGGCCGGTGACGCCGGGTGCGTAGCGCAACGATTCGAGCAATTCGTCGACGATTTGCTCGGATCTGCCCTCGGCCACGGCGTGCATCACGCAGGTTTCGACGTGGTTCTGCAGCAGCACGCGGTTCACTTTCTCCAGTGAACCCTGTACGGCCGAGACCTGTTTCATCACGTCGGGGCAGTACCGCTCCTCCTCGACCATGGCAATCACGGCTTCGAGATGACCTCGTGCCGTCTTCAAGCGGTTCAAGGCGGCCTTCTTGTGCTCTGACTTCATGTCGACACAATACCAGACCCCACCCGGGGTGGGGTGGGGTCCAATCGTTCTTGCGTACATGACGGCGGATATGTGCCGCCAGATACGCAAGAAACGAAAGAGGGTATCGTTTGCGCCCAATGCAGATCCACGAAGACATAGTTGCGGCGATCGGGAACACGCCGTTGGTGCGGCTCAGCCGGCTCCATCCGCCCGGCAATCTCGTAGCCAAGCTCGAATACCTGAATCCCGGTGGTTCGACCAAAGACCGGATCGCGCTCGGGATGATCGAGCGGGCGGAGCGCAATGGCTGGCTGCAGCCGGGCGGAACAATCATTGAACCGACGAGCGGCAACACCGGTGTGGGTCTGGCAATGGCGGCGGCGCTGCGTGGCTACAAGCTGATTGCGGTGATGGCCGACAAGCAGTCCGAGGAGAAGCGAGCCCTGCTGCGCGCCTACGGCGCCGAGGTCGTGGTGTGCCCAACTGACGTGGAGCCAGAGGACCCCCGCTCCTACTACTCGGTGGCGGACCGGCTCACCCGAGAGACCCCCGGTGCCTACCGGCCCGACCAGTACTCCAATCCGGCCAACCCTCGAGCGCACTACGAGCAAACCGGGCCGGAGCTCTGGGAGCAGACAAACGGCGAGATCGATGTCGTGGTAATCGGGCTGGGTACGGGCGGCTCGGTCGGCGGCATCGGCCGGTATCTCAAGGAGCGCAAGCCGGAGCTTTGGGTTGTCGGCGTCGATCCGGAGGGCTCGATATATACCGCCGAGACCGAGGCTGACATAACGACCTATCTCACCGAAGGTGTGGGAGAGGACTTCTGGCCGGAGACCTACGATCCCGATATCGTCGACCAGTACGAGATGGTCACCGACGCTGAAGCTTTTGCGACGACGCGCCGCCTTTCTGAGGTTGAAGGCGTCTTTGCAGGTGGCTCGAGCGGCATGGCCGTTGTCGGAGCTTTGCGGGTCGCAACTGACAGGCCCGATGACCTCGTAGTAGTCGTTCTCC
This sequence comes from Acidimicrobiia bacterium, assembly GCA_030064765.1. Lineage (GTDB taxonomy): Bacteria > Actinomycetota > Acidimicrobiia > Spongiisociales > UBA5794 > JAAETI01. Next base: position 8,616 of record JASJEG010000070.1, read on the forward strand.
CCGACTCGGGCCGCAACTACATCTCGAAGATCTTCAACGATGACTGGATGCACGACAACGGGTTTATCTAGATAGCCCGAAAACACTGCGTCGATGCACCCTCCTCCTGCGCGCAAGCACCCCTTGCCGTGAGCTCCCCGCATGGCCCGTAATGGGTGACTAGTCACGTCAGAATTCCCCAAAAACAGCCTCCAGTTCTGGACATTTGGACCGATGAATCTTGGAGAAGGCGAGCACACGTAGCTCGGATCTGTCAAGGGCCAGGACCGAGACGGGTCACGGAAGACCGAGTGATGGATTGAACGAGATGGAGAGCCGGACCGACCGAAGCCTCAGGGGTAGCTTCGGACACACCTTCCGCCGCAGGATTGCGGCGGTTGCCGCGTACTCGCTGTCATTGACAACGGTAGTGGTCGGTGCCTTTCCGATTGCTCCGGTCACTCCGGCCGATGCGGCTCCCGGCGACGGAGTCTGCTATCTGATCGCCGACTCGGGCGGGGGCAACGGCGGCAACGATCTGCTCACCATCGTCGATCGTGGCGACTTCGATCCGGCAACCAACGAAACCAATATCGGGACCGGTACGGGCACCAACAACATCGAGGCACTCGACATGAACCCGATGACGTTGGAGCTCTACGGTGCCAATGCCAACCGGCTAGGCACCGTCGACAAGCTCACCGGTGTCTACTCACCTCTGCCGAACGCTTTCGGCACCGCCAATCATTCGACCCTTCCCTCGGTCAACATCACCGACGTCGACGGTCTCGCCTTCGACTACCTGACGGGTGACCTGTGGGGCGCCGAGCGGCAGGGTGGTAACGACGTGCTCGTCAGGATCGACATCACGACGGGCCGCATCATTCCAGACTCGTTCGGGCCGGGAAACGACTACCTGCCTACCAACGTCGGCAGCCTCGGTCACGATGACATCGATGATCTTGCCTTCCATCCCTTCACGGGAGTTCTTTATGGATCGATCACCGGTGGCGGCGGGCCTGGCCGCCTCGTCACACTCGACACGACGACCGGCAACGCCACCGACGTAGGTCCCTTTGGCACCGGTGACATCGAGGGCATGCGCTTCGACGCCGAAGGTTTCCTGTGGGGAACCTCAGGAACCACTCCGGGCCAGCTCTTTGAGATCAGCATCACGACCGGCGCCGCTACCAACCCTCGAACTGTCGACAACGGCGGCGACTACGAGTCGACCGTTTGCTACGTCCCCGGGAGTGACCTCTGGGTTGACAAGACCGTGGATGACGACACCCCGCTCGAGACGACGAACGTCACCTACACGATCGAGGTCTTCAATGCCGGGCCGGCAAACGCCACCGGTGTGGTTGTCGAAGACGTGTTGCCGGCCGGTGTCACCTTTGTTTCGGCGACCGGCCAGGGCAGTTACGACCACACCACCGGAGTGTGGACGGTGGGGTCGATCCTTCGCAACGAATCGGCCTCGCTGGATATCACGGTTTCTGTCGATCCCGGCACGGCTGGGTCGACGATCACCAACACCGCCATCCGAACGGCGGTCGACCAAGGTGACGCTGTGCCGAACAACGACACCGCCTCTGTTGACATATTCCCCTATACAGCTGCGGACCTCGCAGTGGTCAAGACGACCTCCAACCCAACCCCGGGTGAAGGGGACACGTTCACCTACACGGTCGGCGTCACCAACAACGGACCAAACACGGCAACTGGGGTGACAATCAATGACTCCCTGCCCGCGGGTGTCACCTATGTCTCATCATCGCCTTCACAAGGGACCTACACCGCGGGCAGCGGAGTCTGGGATGTCGGCACAATTGCCGCCACCGCCACCGCCACTCTCGACATCACCGTTACGGTCGATGCGGGCACGTCCTTGTCGACGATCACCAACACCGCCGCCGTCGGTAGTTCTGATCAGCCGGATCCTGACCCAGGCAACAACAGTTCCTCGGTCGACATCGTTGTTCCTGTTGCCGGCCTCGAAGTGACCAAGAGCAGTGACGCGACCGGACCCGTTTCCGCCGGCGACACGATTGCGTACACCATCACTGTCGAGAACACCGGCAGCCTGTCGTTCACCGATGTGGTCGTCGACGACCCGCTTCCGGTGGCGACCAGCTACGTCGCCGAATCGACCACGGCCACGGGTGTTGACAACCAATCGTCTTCGACCAGCTGGAGTCAACTCGAGACCCCCAACTCGGCGATCTCGACTAGCTGTGCTTCGCCAACCGTGATCTCGTTCCCCGTCACCACCGACGTCTCGTTGACGGACATCAACGTTGGTTTCACTGCCACCCACCCCTGGCGTGGCGACATTCGTTTGGACATCGTTTCCCCGGGAGGGTCATCGGTCCGGCTGGCACCCGGGGTCTGGCAGAACCACGGTCAGGACAACTTCGACGTTCTCTTTGATGCCGAGTCAACCGGGCCGCTCAATGACGGAGATAACGACAACACTGCCGCTCCCTACTACGACCGCTCCGTGGGCGCCGCCGGCCTTGCCACCTACGTCGGCACCTCGTCGGCCGGTACGTGGACAGTCGAAGTCTGCGACACCTATGCCGCCGCCGACAACGGCACCGTCAACCGGGTCGAGTTGTTCCTCTCCGGCGGATCCTCGGGCACCGTGCCCTTGGTCCTCGACAACGATCCGGCTACCGCGATTCCAGCACTCGACAACGGCGCTCCGGCTGCGCTGGTGACCGCAGCCGACGGATTCGACCTCCCGCCAGGCGAGACCCTCACGGTCACCTACGAGGTGCAGGTCGATGCTCAGCTCGACGGCTCGGTTGCCGAAATCGTCAACACGGTCGGCATTACCGCAAACGAGTTCTCCACGCCGGTGGAAGCATCAGTAACCGACCCAATCGACTTCCTGCCCCTGGTTGACATCGCCAAAGACGGGCCCACCGGCCCAGTCAATGTGGGCGACACGGTGACCTATAGCTACACGGTCTCCCACACGGCGGCCTCCGACGGTTCGCCGGTTGATGTGACAGTCACCGATGACGTCATTGATCTTTCCGCCATCACCCCCACCGGCGACACCGACGGCAACGGGTTGCTCGACGGAGCCGAGACCTGGGTCTACACCGTCGACTACACCATCCCCGTAACGACAGCCGATCCCCTCATCAATGTGGCTACGGCCAGCGGCACCGATCTCAACGGCGACCCGACACCGGACGTCTCCGATGATCACTCGGTCGATGTCGAGTTCGCACCGGCACTTCAGGTGACCAAGGTCGGTGCACCTGCCCCGGCCAATGTGGGCGACACGATCACCTACACATACACGGTGACACACGCTGCAGGCTCTGACCTCTCACCTGTTGGCTCGGTTGGCGTAGTCGACTCCCGCGGGTTGGCATTGACCGGTCCCGCCGGTGACAGCAACGGCAACGGGTTGCTCGACGGTTCCGAGACTTGGGTGTACACGGCAAGCGAAACGGTAACGGTCGCCACTCCTGATCCTCTTACCAACGACGCAACAGTCACCGGAGCCGACCGCGACGGCGACTCGATCCCGCCCGCCACCGACTCCGAATCGATCGACATCGAGTACACCCCCCAAATCCAGGTCGTCAAGGTGGGGCCAGCAACGGCCGAGATCGGTGAGGTCGTCACCTACACGTTCACGATCTCTCACACGGCAGGGTCGGACCTCTCCCCAGTGACGGTCAACTCGGTTGTCGACGACGTAGCCGGCGTGGCAGCTTTTGTCTCTGGTGATACCAACGGCAACGCACTGCTCGATGGCGGTGAGAACTGGGTCTACACGGCCACACACACGATCACGGATGTCGACCCGGATCCGCTGGTCAATACGGTGACGGTCACCTCAACCGACGAGGACGGCGACGATCTGCCCGACGCAATCGACAGCCACTCCACCGACGTCGAGCATCTTCCGGTGCTCGAGGTCATAAAGACCGGCCCGGACTTCGCACTGGTTGGTGACACGGTCGTCTTCACGTTCCAGGTCTTCCACGACGCTGCTTCCGATGGCAGCCCCGTCAGCGGTCTCACGGTGACCGACGACTACGCCGGAACAGCCACCTACGTTGTTGGCGACGACGGCGACGGATTGCTGGAAGCCGGCGAAGGCTGGACCTTCACCGCTTCGTACACCATCACCGGCTCCGATCCAGACCCACTGGTCAACACCGGGACCGCCACCGGCACCGATGAGGACGGCGACCCGGTCGAGGACAGCGACACCCACTCGACTGATGTCATTGCCCCGGCGATTGATGTTGAGAAGACACCGGATCTGCAGACGATCCTCTCTGGTGATGATGCGACGTTCACGATCACGGTGGAGAACACCGGCGATGTTGCGTTGAGCGATGTTGTGGTGAGCGATCCGTTGGTGTCGGATTGTGAGGCCACGTTTGGCTCGCTGGCGGTGGGTGCAGTCGAGTCCTATGCCTGCACCGCTCCTTCTGTTGTGGCGGACTTCACGAACACGGCTGTTGTCGATGCCGATCACCCTGCTGGCGGATCGGTGTCTGATTCGGACACCGCCGATGTTGATGTAATCGCCCCGAGCATTGACATTGAGAAGACGCCGGATTCGCAGACGATCCTCTCTGGTGACGACGCCACCTTCACCATCACCGTCACCAACACCGGCGACGTTGCCCTGAGCAGTGTGGTGGTGAGCGATCCGTTGGTGTCGGATTGTGATGCCACCTTTGCCACGCTCGCCGCGGGTGCCATCGAGACCTATGGCTGCACCGCTCTTTCGGTTGGGGCTGACTTCACGAACACGGTTGTTGTCGATGCGGATCATCCTGCGGGTGGCTCGGTGTCCGATTCGGACACCGCTGATGTTGATGTGATCGCCCCGAGCATTGATGTTGAGAAGACACCTGATCTGCAGACAATCCTCTCTGGCGACGACGCCACCTTCACCATCACGATCACCAACACGGGTGATGCTCCCCTCACCGATGTCGTGGTCAGTGATGCTGCGGCCCCGGCTTGTGACGCCACCTTCCCCGCGCTGGGTGTGGGTGCGGTCGAGTCCTATACCTGCACCCTTCCCAACGTCCTCGGCGACTTGACCAACACGGCTGTTGTCGATGCGGATCATCCGGCCGGCGGTTCGGTGTCCGATTCGGATGTTGCTGATGTGGATGTCATCGCTCCCAGCATTGACATTGACAAGACCCCGGATTTGCAGACAGTCCTCTCTGGCGACGATGCCACCTTCACCATCACGGTAGAGAACACCGGCGACGCCCCGTTGAGCAATGTTGTGGTGAGCGATCCGTTGGTGTCGGCTTGTGATGCCTTCTTCGCCAGCCTCGCGGTCGGTGCGGTCGAGTCCTATACCTGCACCCTTCCCAACGTCCTCGGCGACTTGACCAACACGGCTGTTATCGATGCGGATCATCCGGCTGGCGGCTCGATCTCTGATTCGGACACCGCTGATGTGGATGTGATCGCCCCCAGCATTGACATCGTAAAGACGCCGGATCTGCAGACAATCCTGGCTGGTGACGATGCCACCTTCACCATCACAGTCACCAACACGGGTGATGCTCCGCTCACTGATCTGACCGTCACCGATGCTGCGGCCCCCGGCTGTGACGCCACCTTTGCCTCACTGGGAGTGGGTGCGGTCGAGTCATATACCTGCACTCTCCCCAACGTCCTGGGTGACCTGACCAATGTTGCTGATGTGACCGCCGATCACCCAGCCGGCGGCACCGTCACCGATACCGACACCGCTGACGTTGATGTGATCGCCCCGGCGATCTCGGTTCAGAAGACGCCTGACTTGCAGCAGATCCTGGTTGGTGATGACGCCACCTTCACCATCACAGTCACCAACACCGGTGATGCTCCACTCAGCAACGTGACTGTCACAGATGCTGCGGTTCCCAGCTGTGCTGGCGCCTTTGCGTCGTTGGCGGTTGGTGCGGTCGAGTCCTATAGCTGCACTGCTCTTTCGGTTGGGGCTGATTTCACGAATACGGTTGATGTCACGGCTCAGCCACCGGTGGGTGGTCTGGTGGCTGACAGTGACACCGCTGATGTTGATGTGATTGCCCCGGCGATCTCGGTTGAGAAGACGCCTGATTTGCAGACGATTCTCTCTGGTGATGATGTGACGTTCACGATCACCGTGGAGAACACCGGCGATGTTGCGTTGAGTAA
>JASJEG010000071.1 GCA_030064765.1 Acidimicrobiia bacterium
TGGACCTTGGGCGGACGTGCGTTGCCCAGGATCCTCTTACCTTTGAGAGTGTTATCAGGCATTTGTGCGTTCCTTCGTAGCAGGTGGTCAAATGGATTGACCGCAACCGGTCAAGAGGGCTTGCCGGTCGGAAAGCCGAATCAGATGTCCTGACCGTCGGCTGCTTCCTGTTCTATCAACGCACGGATCCGGTCAAAAAGTTCCTGCGGCGGCTCGTCCCGACCACAATCCTTGATTCGAGCCTTCAGCTTGTTCTCGAAATCAAAGGCGTCCAGGCACGGGCCACATCGGCGCAGGTGCCACCGAATCCGCACCCGCCGGGCCCAAGTCAGTTCTTCATCGATGTACTGATACAGATAGTCGACAGCGTGATCGCATCCTGCGTTCATTGCGATGGTCCCGTGAGTCCGCGTTCTTCCGCTAATGACCACAACTTCTTCTGCAGCGCTTTTCTTCCCCGATGTAGCCGAGACATCACAGTTCCGATCGGAACGTCAACGATCTCGGCGATTTCCTTGTAGGAGAATCCTTCGACATCTGCGAGCAATACGGGCATGCGGAACCGTTCCGGGAGCGACTCGAGTGCCGCTTTGATGTCGGAATCGACCATGGAATCCAGTACGGACTCCTCGGTGCTTCTTTCGGCTCCGGACTGCTCGCCAAGCCGTTTGAACAGGTACAAATCTTGGAGCTCGCCCAATTCGACCTCGGCGGGGCGCCGTTGCTGTTTGCGGTAACGATTGATGTAAGTGTTGGTGAGGATTCGGTAGAGCCACGCCTTCAGGTTCGTGCCTTCCTTGAAGGTGTCGTACGCCCGGTAGGCCTTCAAATACGTCTCTTGCACGATGTCCTCGGCATCCGCCGGGTTTCGTGTCATGCGCAACGCAGCGGAATACAACTGGGACGCGTATTCCATTGCGTCGCGTTCGAAGTTTGCCTGGTCAGCCATCGTGGGTCCTCGACAGCGAGTTCGGAGCCGGAGACGTACCACACAGCACCCGCCGGAACGGCGGGTACCAAGAAGAGTTGCGGCGAGGCCGAGTAGGACTCGCAAGCAACTCGACCATTCCCCGCAGGGGAACCGGCTTCGGGGCAGTCGGCAAAGCCGAAGATGAGAAACTCATCATGCGAGCCGGAGACGGGAATCGAACCCGTGACCTACGCATTACGAGTGCGTCGCTCTACCGACTGAGCTACCCCGGCGGAGGGTGCGCAATGGTAGCGCAGCTAGCTGTGATCGCATCTTTGCCACGGCTACCCGTCCCGCTTGCCGAGGATGCTGCGCAGCGCATCGTCGATCTGGGGTGTTTCGAAGACAAATCCCGACTCGAGCAGCCGTTGCGGGGCCACCTGGGCGGAAGTGAACAGCAACGCAGCGGCAAGATCCTTGCCGAGAAGGAGTTCGAGTGCGAAACGGGGGACTGTGAAGATCGTCGGCCGGCGCAGTACCTTGCCAAGCGCCTTGGTCAGGGTCTTGTTGGTGACCGGGGTGGGAGCGGTCAGGTTCACTGGGCCTTCTAGCGGGTGGTCAATGAGATGCTTGATTGCTCTGACTTCATCCTGCAGCGATATCCAGCTCCACCAAGTGTCGCCCCGCCCCAATTTGCCGCCCACACCGAGTCGGAACGGCAAGAGCAGTTTGGCCAGAGCGCCGCCTTGCTTTGCCAGGACGATGCCGGTTCTGATGTGGACGGTTCGGATACCGGCGTCTTCGGCTGCCTTGGTTGCCTGTTCCCACGCGATCACGACTTCGGATAGGAAGTCGGGAGGCGATGCGGGTTCCGAGTTCTCGTCAACTGGTTGAGCGCGGCTGCCGTAGAAGCCGATCGCGGAACCTGAAATGAAGACGGCCGGCTTGACCGATGCTTCCGACAACCGCTCTGCCAGCAGCTGCGTTGAAGCGACACGTGAGTCGAGAATCTCGCGCCGCCTTTCATCGTTCCAGCGTTTGTCCCCTATCCCGGCCCCTGCCAGGTGTACCACCACGTCGAAACCGTCAACCGATGCCGGATCCAGTTCGTCTGCAGCCGGGTCCCAGAAGATCTCGTGTGCCTTTGCAGGCGAACGTCGCACGAGGCGAAAGACCTCCGCGCCGTCCTGGCGGAGGGACTCGCATAGCGCAGTGCCGATTAGACCGGTCGATCCAGTTACGAGGACTCTCATCACGTCACCTCTGGCTGCCAGTGCTCGATTTCGTGATCGAGGATGGCCTGCCAATCGTTCATCATTCCGCTGAGCGGGTCTTCCATATCTGTGTACGACGCAGGGTATAGGGGCGGATGGAGCGACAGGCGGATCGAGGGAATCCTGATGCCGGGAGTGCGCACGCTCATGGTCGTCTCGGTGCCGGTGATGGCACAGGGCACGATTGGCGAGTTGGTTGCTAGGGCAAGCCAGGCGGGACCCCGCTTGATCGTTCGCTCCCCCCAGTACTCAGCCCGCGCTCCTTCGGGGAAGACCCCGAGGATTGCGCCGGACTCCAGGATCTCGAGGGCGCGCTTCAGTGCGCCAAGGGGAGGACGCACCCTCGAGATCGGTATCGCCCCGAAGTAGTACATGAGCTCGCTGAGGACCCTGCCCTCATCAAACAGCTCGTCGAGGGCCAAGAACTGCACGTGCTCGCCAACGGCGAGCGTAACGAACACCGGATCCACCAGAGAGAGGTGGTTGGCAGTGACTATGTAGGGGCCTGATGCCGGAAGGTGTTCGCGTCCCGTGAATTCACCGTCGAGCACCAAGCGGCTCAACCATCCCACCGGATGCTTCATGACGCTGACAAACGAGGGAGCGGTGCGATGTGGCGGGCGGATTTCTTTCATGATCCACCGATATCGACGAAGAGAGCTGCCAGCGCCAGCTGCGGTCGCTGGTTGGCCTCGATGGCCTCGATCGCCTCGAGGACTCGGTCGGCGCTACGCACGGCACGCCGCGGCGAGACGCGGGTCAGGGCCGGAGCAGGGATGTCCGGGTTGCGAACCTTGGCGCCGAGTTGGGCGGCGGCGACATCCCGATAGAACCCGGCGAGGATCTCCAAGCCCGATACGTGGAGCGCCGTGGTCGCCCGCTTCAATTCGCGCGCCTGCCGTTGCTCGACTGCCTTGCTCAGCCCGCCCTCGGCTTCCAACGACGCTGCTTCGTCGACCTGCCGCGCCTTCAGGGCGGCCAGCAAGGGCTCGGCGGCAAGCATCACGTCGTCCGCCAGCTTGTAGCCATCACCGGGGTGCTCGGAGAGTCGCAGTGGCACGCTCATCCAGACGTTGCGGAACTCGGCAACATCGGCCCGGGTCGCCAACGAGATTGCCAGCCCAGGCCGGCCTCCCGAAATGCGGGCAGCCTGGTCGGCTCTTTCCTCGTCGACGCCGAGGGTGCGCAAACCAATCGCGACTTCCTTCTCGGGCACTCGCCCGAAGACCACGGTGCGACACCGGCTGCCGACTGTCTCCGGAAGATCATCCTCCGACTCCGCGATGACAATGAAGATCGTGGAGGCCGTTGGCTCCTCCAAGGTCTTCAGCAGAGCATTGGCGGCTTCGTCGTTCATTGCGCCGCCCTCTTCGAGGATGAAGACCTTTCGCTCGCCCTCCACCGGAGCCAGGTTGGCGAGAGCCACCGTGTTGCGAGCCTGCTCGACAGTTATCGCCGATCGACCGTCGGGCTCGACCAACACCACGTCAGGGTGAAGACCCCGCACGACCCGGCTGCCGCACTGAGCGTCGCCGTCACAGACAATCCCCGCTGCAAAGCGACGCGCCACGGTCGCCTTCCCTACTCCATGAGGACCCACGAAGAGGTAGGCATGCGCCGGAGTAGCCACGTCGCGTCGCAACAAACCAACCACCGCGGCGTGGCCGACTACCCCGTCGAAGAGATCACCCATCGCTTCTCCACTTGTTGCAGGACCGCCGCCCACACTGTTTCAATGGCCTTGCTGGCGTCGACAACCACAAACCGACCGGGTTCGGCCGCAGCCAAGTCATCGAAGACCTCCCCGACGGTCGTCTGGAAGTCGATCCCTTCTCCTCCGATTCGATCCGCGTCGTGTTGCCGGGCAAGTCCGGTGACCGCATCGAGCCGGAGCAATACGACCATCTCTGGCCACACTTCGCCAAGACCGGGAGCATTGACCCGCCGTACCTCCGTCACGCCAAGGCCGCGGCCACCGCCCTGGTAGGCGAGCGACGAGTACACGGAGCGATCGCTGACCACCCACTTGCCCGAACGCAGCGCCGGGCCAACCAACTCGGCAGCGAGCTGTGCCCGGGCCGCAGCGAACAGCAACGCTTCGCTCCACGGCGCAACCAAGCCGCCCGGATCCAAGAGCACATGCCGAATCCGTTCCCCGGTTGCGGTACCTCCTGGTTCCCGAACCCGAAGCACATCGATACCGCGCTGCTCGAGATGTCCGGCAAGGCGGGCAGCAATCGTGGACTTACCGGTGCCCTCGATCCCTTCGAGGGCGATGTAGTGACCGGTCAAGACTCCTCTTCCTCACTCTTCTGACGTACCGGCGGTTGCCTGCGCCGCGCCCGGTTGGCGGCAGCAATTATGTCCTTGGCCTCGAGACCCAGCGTCGGTGACCGGATAGTAGAGCGCAGCGCCCAGAGCACGCCGAGTCCCGCAACCAGCATCGTCAGCCCACCGAGGAACAGCACCACTCGAGTTGGGTCGTTGAGCCGGCCGATGTCGATGCCGCGGAACAAATCGACCAAGGGAACCGCGAGCGCCATAGCTACGAACAATCCGATCCGCATCAGAGCGAAGAGCGTCGCCAGCACCCGACCGCGCAGCTCATCGCCGACGTACTCGTGGAGGTGGGTCAATCCCATCAGATAGGCGGCTCCGGCACCGAAGCCCACCACTGTCATCCACGCCGCCGCACCCGGCACAGTCGTCACCATCGCTGCCGCCGACAAACCGACGCCTGCGGCGCTGGTGGCCAGCCCAAACGCCAGGTCGCGATGCGAGATGCGGTCCTCGTTGATCGACGCCAGCACGAGACCTGCGAGCGCACCAACACCCAACATCGTGACAATCGCATAGAAGCCGGCGTCGTCGGCCAACAGCACATTCTGGGCGAACTCGGGACCAAGGACGATGACCATCCCGCCGCCGAACAGGGCAGTCGTCATCCCGACAATCACTCGGCGGATCGACTTGTCGGTGGCGAACAGCTTGATCCCGTCCGCGAAGTCCCGCCATGTCGACTTGAGGTCCACGTTGTTGTTGCCTTGCTCGGCCACTAACGGCGACTCGATCTTCGGAAGGGTGGCAACCAGGAAGCCGGATGCGAAGAAGGTGAGCGCGTCGACGGCAAAAGCGACGGCGAGGGCCTCATTGCCGGTGGGGATGAAGCCGCCCAGCGAGACGCCGGGAAATCCGGCAAGAATCAGGAGTAGCAGCGGCCCCATAACCACAGTTCCGTAGGCGGCACCGAGCATGAGGCTGTTTGCCGTGACCAGGTTCTCCGGTCGCACCAATCTCGGAACCATCGCAGCCCGAGGTGTCTGGCCGAGCAGGCTGAGCATCTCGAGGACGAGTGTCAGCCCGACCAGCACCGGCAGGTTGTCGACCAGGGCGAGGAACGGGACTATCAACCCACGTCCCACGTCGGCAAGGACAACGAGTTTCCGGCGGTCCATCCGGTCGGAAATCACGCCGACGACACCGCCGAGCAGCAATCCGGGAAGGATGCGGGCCATCAGTGCAACGAGGATGCCCTCTTGCGACCCGATCCGGTTGGCGAGAGTGAGCAGCGCAAAAACGGTCACCCAGTCGCCGGTCGACCCAATGACGGCAGCCCAGAAGAACCGGGCAAATGGGCCCGACGTCATCATGGATCTGGTTGTACGGGGAGTCGATTCCTCAGCGGTCATCGCAACCTCACCCTAGAGCAAGCTGGTCCCGGTGTGAGGTTGATGCATTAGCTGCAGTGAATGCCGCTATCGGTTCTTGCGTAACTGACGGCACATATCCGCCGCCATTTACGCAAGAACGGTGAAGGGGGGCTACTTCTTCTTCGGCTGCTTCTTCTTGCCCGCGGCAGCCTTTGCGGCAGGCTTCTTCTTGCCACCTTGAGCCGCAATGCGCTCCCGACGGAGCTGCAGCAGTTCCGCCGCCCGCTCGATGGTGATGTCCTCGATAGTGTCGGCCACGCGCAGCGATGCGTTGGTCTCGCCGTCGGTCACGTAGGGCCCGAAGCGACCATCTTTGACCACCACCGGCTTGCCCGAGTTGGGATCGTCACCGAGCTCCTTGAGCGGTGGCGCTGCCGCTCGCCGTCCTCGCCGTTTCGGCTCCTTGAGAAGCCGCAGCGCCTCGTCGAGGTCGACAGTGAACAACTGCTCCTCCGTCTCGAGGCTGCGGGTCTCCTTGCCCCAGGAGATGTAGGGACCGTACCGGCCGTTCTGGGCGGTGATCTCTACCCCATCGTCGGGGTGGGTGCCAAGAGTACGGGGCAGGCTGAGAAGCCGAAGTGCATCCTCCAGCATGACCGTCTCTTCGCTCATGCCCTTGAAGAGGGAAGCCCGTTTGGGCTTGGCCTTGCTGTCCTCTTCCTGTTCCCCGAGCTGTACATATGCTCCGAAGCGCCCGTTGCGCACCGTCACATCGAGACCGGTCTCCGGATCGGTGCCCAGCAGCCTGTCACCATTCGGAGCCTCGAGAAAATCGATGGCCTTGGCAACAGTGAGTTCATCCGGGGGAAGATCGGGCGGGATGCTGGCGGTCTGGTCTCCGCGCTGCACGTAAGGTCCGAACTTCCCGGAGCGCGCCACGACCTCACGACCCTCATCGTCTTCGCCGATGCGGATGGCATTGATCTCTCTGGCATCGATCTCTTCGATGTTCTGCGACACGAGGTTCTTGAGCCCGGGGTGCCCGTTTCCGAAGTAGAAGCTCTGTAACCAGGGGATCGCTTCGCGGTCGCCGTTGGCGATCTGATCCAGATCGTCTTCCATCCGGGCGGTGAAGGCGTAGTCGACCAAGTCTGAGAAGTGCTGCTCCATGAGAGCTACTGCGGCAAAGGCAGTAAACGTCGGTACCAGAGCCGTCCCCTTCTTGTACGCATACCCCCGGTCCTGAATGGTGCTGATGATCGACGCATATGTCGACGGACGTCCGATGCCGAGTTCCTCGAGTCGCTTGATCAGGGAGGCTTCGGTGAACCGCGCCGGCGCCTTTGTTTCGTGCCCCTTGGGGTCGACAGCTGTGGTCGTCACCGCTTCCCCTTCGCTCACCGCCGGCAGGAGGCGCTCCTGATCGTCCAGCGCTGCATCGGGGTCATCGCTTCCTTCGACGTAGGCGCGCAAGAAGCCGGGAAACAGGATCGTCTTCCCCGAAGCGGCAAACTCGGTTGCAGTCCCCCCGCGAGAGGTTGCGGCAACCACCACCTTGATGCTCTCTCCCGTAGCGTCCTTCATTTGCGACGCAACCGTTCGCTTCCAGATCAGGTCGTACAGGCGGGTCTCATCCGCAGATGGCCCAAACTGAGCCGCTACCGTCTTCGGGGACTTGAACTCGTCACCGGCGGGGCGAATCGCCTCGTGGGCTTCCTGGGCGTTCTTGACCTTGCTCGTGTACACCCGCGGCTTGGTCGGCAGGTACTCGGGCCCGTAGCGGTCGGCCACGAGGTTGCGTGCTGCGTTGACTGCAGCGGTCGACAGAGTCAGCGAGTCCGTTCGCATGTAGGTGATGAAACCGCCCTCGTAGAGACGCTGTGCCGCCGCCATTGTCCGCCGCGCTCCAAACCGCAGCTTTCGGCCCGCCTCCTGTTGCAGCGTTGAGGTGCGGAACGGCGCATAGGGGCGCCGGGTATATGGTTTGGCCTCGACCGTGGCGACCTCGGCCGGGGCGTCTGCAAGCTCGTTGGCCAGCCGCTCGGCCAGCGCCTGGTCGACAATCAGCCGGCTGTTCGACTTGGGAAGGCCCCGCTCGTCGAAGTCACGCCCCGTGGCGATTTGCTGCCCGTCCACGGTGACAAGCGTGGCTTCGAACGAGCCTTCATCGGCGTCGAAGGTTGCGACCAGATCCCAGTAGGAGGCGGAAACGAAAGCCATCCGCTCTCGTTCTCGATCGACGATGATCCGGGTAGCCGGAGACTGCACTCGTCCCGCCGAAAGCCCGCGCTTGATCTTGCGCCACAGCACCGGCGAAACCTCGTAGCCGTAGAGCCGATCCAGGATGCGCCGTGCTTCCTGCGCATCCACCAAGCGCCGATCGAGCTCACGCGGATGGGCAGCCGCCTCGGCGATGGCTGCGGGCGTGATCTCGTGAAACACCATCCTTCGCACCGGGACTCGGGGGTTGAGAGTCTCGATCAGATGCCAGGCGATCGCTTCCCCCTCCCGGTCTTCATCGGTTGCAAGCAGCAGTTCGTCTGCATCCTTGAGCAGCTTCTTCAGCTTCGTGACCTGTTGCTTCTTGTCCGGCGAGACCACATACAGGGCTTTGAAGTCGTTGTCTACGTCGACCCCATACCGGGTACGCCGCCACTCGTCTTGCAGGCTCTTGGGTGCATCGGCGGCCTTGGCGGGGATGTCACGGATGTGGCCGATCGATGATTCCACGACGAACTCTCCGCCCAGGTATCCCGAGATCGTTCGGGCCTTGGCAGGCGACTCGACTATGACGAGTTTTTGTGACATGAGGCTCTCGAGACGCGGTCCCGTGGCCGGCTAGAAGACTTGGAGCGGACCGATAATTACGACAGATCCGCCCCCCTGTCAAGACCGGAAGCCGTCTTCGAGCCTGGCGACAACCCGGTCCCATACGTATTCCTCGACGACCCGACGCCGCCCTTTAGCCCCCATTTCCTGTGCGGCTTTGCGGTCCGCCAGCAGCATCTCGAGGCCTTCGGCGATGTCGCTCACAGAGTGAACCACGAAACCGGTTTCGCCGGGGATCACCGTCTCCGGCGAACCACCAGACGAACCCGCCAGCACAGGCAGACCGGCGGCCGCTGCCTCGAGAAACACCAGGCCGAGACCCTCGACCTCGAGCCCGCCCCACCGGCTCCGGCAGGGCATGCAAAACACATCCATTGACCGGTAGAAGCCGGCGAGCTCTGACCAGGGCACATCGATTTCGAACCTCACAGACACGCCAGACCGTTCCGCCAGACGACGCAGCCGGCCCTCGAGACGACCCTTGCCGATGATCAGCACCTCGACCGCGGTCCCGCTCTCTCCCAGCTTCTTGGCGGCGGCGATCAACCGATGCTGACCTTTGCGGGGAACAAACCTGCTGACGCAACCCACAAGAGGCGGGTCGTTGCCGGGAGGATTCTCGGCCGGAGTGAAGTTGTCGACGTCAACCCCCGCACCGATCCACGTCACTTCCCGACCCGTGAGCCGGCTCACCTTGCCCTGTGTGTAGCGGCTCACGGTGAACAGAGCATCCGCGTTGCGCAGGGTGCGACGCAGCCAGGTCCGCAGACCGGGCACTGCTGCCGGGATGGTGACCTCGGCCCCATGGCAGAGCACCCCTACCGGGACTCCAAGCTCGGCCCGCAGCCGCTTGATTGCTCCGGTCAGCGGGTGAGGGGCACCAAACAAGATGGCCTCTGCCTCGAATTCGCGGGCTTGTTGCACAAACCAATCAACCGTCGATCGCGTTGGCCACATGAAGCGCCGTCTCCCCCGCCGCACCACCTCCTCGCCCCGGCCGGTGCCGACGGCCGGCCCATCGGCCGGAGCGAGCACCAACACCTCATGGGGGTATGCATCGACCAGGTTGCCGAGGTAGGTCTGAATCCCGCCCGGCTTGGGCGGATAGTCGTTGGTGATGAGCAGCAACCTCATCGCAGGTGCGGCCCGAGATTCCAGCTGACGACCGTCGGTCCGCGCCCGGTGAACGCCAGCCGGCCGTAGTGGGTGTTGCCCAGTCCATCTATGAGGCGCCGCTGCTCCGAGGGAATCCCAAGTATCTCGGTCACATAGGCCCGGGTGGCGCCGCCGTGGGAGACGACGCCGACGGTACGCCCCGGATTGGTGTCGACAATCGATCCAAGAGCACTCGACATACGGCGCCGCACCCCGGCGAACGTCTCACCGTTGCCGCCCCGTGGCAGGTCGACGCCGGAGCGGAACGACAGGTATTCCTCCGGGTAGGTGTCGGCGATCTGTTCCGGGCTCAGACCCTCCCATGCCCCGAAGCCAATCTCTTTGAGATCCGGGTCGAGTTTCACAACGAGCGACTGCACCTTTGCAATCGCGTAGGCAGTGTCGGCAGCTCGGGACAGCGGCGAGGCGTAGAGAGCATCGAGTGCCGGGATCGCCCTGGCAAGCGTGGCTGCCTGATGGCGACCGATCTCATCGAGCTCTCCGTCGGCATGCCCCTGCCAGCGCCCCTCGGCGTTGGCAACGGTTTGTCCGTGGCGTATCAGTAGAAGCTCTGTGTCCTCGGGGCTGGATCCGAAGTGTGGGAGTGCGGTGTGGCCAAGGTGGGTGTCGTCGTTGTACACCCGGAGAGACATTGAACCGTCATCGAAGGCGGCGGTTGCCGTCGACGTGTTGCCGAGCAGCCGCAGCGGCGTCGGCCGCGAGGTGCCGAGCAAAGTGGCGATGAGCATGAGAAGGGACATGCCATGGCTGACCACGGCAGCCGATCCATCTCCCAGGCGTGAGATCAGATCTTCGAGGGCAGCCTGGGTCCGCGCTACAACATCGGACATCAGCTCCCCACCGCCGGGCGCAGCGACGTCTTCACCTGCGAAGAGGGCCGCTACTAGTTCAGGGTTGCGGGCCATGATCTCCCCGGTGGTGCAATCCTCCCAATCACCGAAGAATGGTTCGCGCCAGCGCGGATCGGGTTCCACCGATCTTCCCAGGGCCGCTGCGGTATCCATGGTGCGTTGCAGGTCGCTGGCGACCACCAGGTCGAAGTGCTTGTCCGCCAGCCTTTCGCCAAGTGCGTGCGCCTGAGCGGCCCCGAGGTCGGTGAGCTGCGAATTGGTGTGTCCCTGCCAGCGCCCAGCAGCATTGCCGGTGGTCTGGGCGTGACGAATGAAGGTGATCTCAACTGGCAACTGCGGTCTCCGGTAGCGAAGGCGTAGGCTAGGCCCCATGTTGGCGTTGCTCGTCGCTCGAGCCGAATCCGGCTCGGGCTGGCCGCAGAGCGGAGGAAGAGCAGCGCACCGACGATTCCGATACGCGGAAGGAGCGAGCCGGTGACGTCGGAGGAGGACATCCTTCTCCACTACGAGGACCGCTGGGACGAGGACGTTCGTCTTTCGAGCAGCGGGTTAGGCCAGCTCGAACTGATTCGGACCCAGCTCCTACTGAGAAGGCACCTTCCGCAGCCGCCGGCACTGGTGCTCGACGTCGGCGGCGGCCCCGGTGTCTACGCCTACTGGCTCGATGCCGCCGGCTACGAGGTAGACCTGATCGACATCGTGCCGCGCCATATCCGGCAAGCCACCGAACGAGGAGTGCGAGCCGCTCTCGCCGATGCCCGCCAATTGCCGGTGCCCGACAACACGCGGGATGCGGTACTGCTGTTGGGTCCGCTCTATCACCTGCAGGAACGAGACGACCGGTTGCAGGCGCTCCGTGAAGCGATTCGGGTTGCCAAGCCTGGAGCCCCGCTGTTCGCCGCGGCAATCTCGAGGTTTGCCCCCGCCATTGACGGGCTGGACTCGGGGTTCCTCGATGATCCGACCTTTGCCGGGTTACTTGAGTCTGTGATCGCAACTGGACGCCAGCACAACCCGACCGAGAACCCCGACTACTTCACAACGTCCTACCTCCACCTGCCTGACGAACTCGGCAACGAGATGCGCGATGCCGGCTTGGTCGATGTCGAGGTGCTTGCGGTCGAAGGGATCGGCTGGGTCGCATCCGATCTCGACGAGCGTATGGCTCGCGAGGACGATCAGCGGAAGCTGTTGGAGCTACTCGAGCAGCTGGAGACTGAGCCGTCGATCCTCGGCGCCAGCCCGCATCTGTTGGGAATCGGGTTTGTGCCTGGGTGACGAGGTCCTTTCCTCAAGTGGGGACGGACGCATGGTGAAACACCAGGGCACCGCCGATCAGATCACCTCGGGTCGTAGACCGCCACCGAGACCACGGGCGATTCCGTGCCTCCGACGTTCAACGCCTCGACCAAGAGTTGCTGTAGCTCCTCCTTCGAAATCACCGGGCTCGGGAGAAGTTCGTCGGTCAACTTCACTCTGACGACTACGCGGTATTCCTTGGTGGGTCCAGCCATGCTCAACTCCTAGTACGACTCTTCAGAACCTACCGCGAGCCGACCGGCTTCGCCGGTCTGCATGCGGCCGTTCTCCTCTATCGCCAAGAAACACCCTGACATACCCTGGAAGCCGGACACAACTCCTTCGTAGGCGTCCAAGGAAAGGCGATGCAGCAGGATCTCGCCGAACAGCGGTTTCAAGAGATCTACCAGTCGCACCAGCGCCATGTGTTGGCCTACTTCCTGCGTCGCACCGACGCCACTTCAGCCCGGGACGGGGCCGCCGAGGCCTTCCTGGTGGCGTGGCGCCGCATCGACGACGTTCCCATGGGCGACAACACCCTCCCCTGGCTCTACGGGGTCTCGCGAAAGGTGCTCGCCAACCAGCGCCGCAGTCGGGACCGCCACGCAGCATTGGGAAGGAAGCTCACCACAGTTGGGGCCCCCGAGGAACCCTCACCTGAGGTTGTGGTGCTACGCCGCGCCGAGGACGAGGAGATGCTCGACGCCGTTGCGCAGCTTCGTCCCGAGGACCAGGAGGTGCTGCGGTTGACCGTGTGGGAGGAGCTCCCTCACGCCCAGGTAGGTGAGGTCATCGGCACGTCGGCCCATGCCGTCACCCAACGGTTGCACCGCATCACCAAGCAGCTTGCCCGCGACCTGCACCGTCCGGGACGACATCGGCACACCGGAGGAGGTGATCCGCGATGAACACTCATGAGGAGATCCTCGAGCGGATGAGCGGGGCCAACCCTCTTCCCGACGTCGAGATGATCACCGATGGTCAGCTGGCTGAGATGACCTTGCACATCGAGGAGGCACGACGTGCGGAGATAGACTCGCCACCGTTGGTCCTCGAGCCAACCAAGCCCCACCTCAGGTGGTTGCGTCCCGTCGTGGTGTTCGGCGCAGCCCTGTTCGCCGCGTTCGTCGTGATCGGCGTCGTTTCTCTGACCACCGGCGATGAATCCGAAGTCGCCAACGAGCCAACTTCGACAACAACGGCTCCGCTATCTCCTGACGAGTGGAACCCAATCCTGGCTACCTCTCTTGCCGGACCTCCACCCGAACCAGCTACGTGCCCATCGGATACCGATCCGACAGCACCGGGACCACCCGACCAGAGCCGACCCTATCCCCGAATCGACGATCATGTCGGAGCATTCGATCTCCGCCTCGGCAAGATCGTCTATGTGGACATCGTCTACGAGACATGGACTTTCGATGTCTGCACCAACACTTGGGAGCAGATGGATGCCCTCGGCCAACCACTAGACACGTCACTGGTGTACGACATCGATTCGGACGTCACCATTGCCCTCGGCCCGGGGACCTTCTCGGTGTACGACGCGATCGCCAACGAGTGGACCCAACCGTCTCTCGAGATCATCGGCACCCCGGTACCGGGGGGCTTCCGTGGAGTCACGTACGACCCCATCTCAGGGATGGTTATCACCACGCACGGCGACGGGGTTTGGGCATTCGACGTTGAGGCCGCAAGCCTGACCCGAGTCGGCCCGGTTCCCAACAACACCCACCTTGCCGGTTACGTGGCCGGGCTAGATCGACTTGTTTTCGTGGGAGCTGAGACGGTCCTGGTTGATCCCAGGAACGGCGCCAGAACCACGGCCGCCGCGCCGTCGATCTCGCAGTTTGGAATGCACGACTTCTTCGAAGCTGGCGAGACGTTGTTCCTGCCCGAGACGGTCTTCGTCGGCGACATGACTGTGTGCGGCCTCGACACCGATACCCTGGCCTGGAGTCGCTGCTACGAAGACTTGACTCCGGCATTCGGAACGCTCTCGTCCTGGGTCAGTGATCCGATCAACAACCGGGTGATCCTCACCGAGAGCACGTCCACTCGCGGGACATCATCGGCCCATGACGTTTGGGCGCTCGACCTAGACACCGGATCCCTGACAGAGATTGTCGCCGGTGGAGTAGCGCCCACGATTCGCAGCAACTGGGAGTGGGAGACCCTGTTGGCAACCACCCGCTCCGCCCAGGCTCCGCAGCCGGCCACCTGCACGGCAGGTACGCAACCGAATGAGCCGGGACCGGCCCTGCAACAACGCCCGACCACACGCAATCACGATCTCAATGGTGCCTTCGATCGGCGCATGGGTCGCGTCATGTACGTCGACACGACCCAGCGCACTTGGGCTTTCGATGTGTGCAACAACACGTGGCAGAACCTCGAGCCCGAGGGGATCCCCAACGACGGATGGCTGATCTACGATGTCGACTCTGACGTCACGTTGGCCATCGACGGCGGATACTTCATTCTGGACGACGCCTTCGCTGTCTACGACGCTGCCAAGAACACGTGGACGAAGTCGTCAGTAGAGGTGGTCGGAGGTCCGGCCCCGTACCGCTTCGACGGCGTTACATATGATCCGGTCTCCGGTCTCGTGTTGGCAACGTTCGATGATCAAGTCTGGGCGTATGACGTTGGGACCGGCACCATCACGTTGATCGGTGACGCCCCACTCGGTAGTCGGCTGGCCGGCT
>JASJEG010000006.1 GCA_030064765.1 Acidimicrobiia bacterium
AAGACGTGCTCGCCCGGCACCGACAGCAGCACGACGTTGGCGTCGCCGGCCGCCGCAGCCGTACCGACCGTCTTCGGCTGCGGAGCGTCGAGACCGCCCGCCGCAACGGGCTTGTGGCTCAGAGCGTCGTCCAGCACCGCGTGCGCGGCGGCAATGGCTTCCTCACTCTCGGCTCGCACCGCCAGGATCAGGTCGTTGGCGCTTGCGGCACTCTCCAGCGCAAAACCCATGTCGGCGAGGAGGCTCAGGTTGAGCTCGGTCGCCATCGCCACCAGGGCATCGCTGACGCCGGCGACCCCCTGCAGCGCCTTGCTCGCCTGCATGAGCCGCACCGAGTCGTGGTAGCGGCCGGGGAATACCTCGACCCGAGAGATCATGTTCATCTCCGATCCGTATCTGACGTGAATTGAATAATGGACTGGGCCCCGAGCACCATGCCTGCTGCGAGGGCCGGTCCCGAGCTGTGCCCCACCTTGCTGAGGTCCTCGTGGGCTGCCGCGATCTCGCCCCGGCCCGCAAAGGAGCGGAGTAGAGCCCCTGCCGGAGCCGCAACCTGGCCACGTAGGGCATGTTGGAGCAGGGCGGCGGAGAAGGTCGTTGTGCGGGCGTCCGCCAACTTGGCGATGGGCCGGGCGGTGCTATCCAGCATGGCGGTGCCCGGGCGATGGCCTAGAGCCTCGCTGAGCAATCGTGTGCTCGCCAGCGCTCCCGCCAAGTAGTCGTCTGTTTCCGGAGTCAGCCCCGTCCCCTTGCCGATCAGCGGCTTGGCTGCTGCAAGCAGCGCGGTAGGCGAGCACAACCTGAGGGCCGTGCCGAGCCGCGCCGCGTCCACCTCCGGAACGGTCACCGGCAGCCCCACAATCGCTGTTTCGAGCTGTGCAACCGTCATCGCCGGTAAGGCCGGCCGGGGATCCCACCAGCGAGCAACGTGGACCGCCAGGTCCGGCAGCATGACACGCCCCCATCCGATCTCGACCTTCGTCCCATGGGCTACCGCCTCGAAGGGGGCATCTGCTGCCGTGGCTGCAATCTCGATACCGTTGGGGAGGCGGGTCGCGTCGCTCGTCGACACCACCACGACCGTGTTCTCGACGAGTAGCCAGACCGCAGAGCCCGCTGTGCCCAGGACCTCGGCCGTCCGGGGCACCGTAACCAGTCCGTGCACGGCGATGCTCGCCAGGCCGGCCACCCGTTTGGGGGTCTCGACCTGCGGTGCCTGAGCCGCCTCCTGGGGCACCGTCTATCCGAGGTCGACGATGGCGGCTATCGGTCCGCCTCCGCTGGGACCCTGGTGCAACGCGGCAACCGAGACGAAGACTGCAGGGTCGTTCACTGCAGCCCCGACAACGCCACCGACCGCACCTTTGATGTGACGGTGATGGTGTACGTCAGAGTCGTCGAGCGACACCTGGCGCCGTCCCCGCAGCCGCGACGTGGGATCCGCTTCGCACTTGACGAAGACGTTTACCAACCGATCGTCGAGGTCCTCCCACCTGGCTCGTTCGGGTAGATCGAGGCCGGCATTGCGGATAGCGCGATAGACACCTTCCTGGTCGAGGGCGTCGTTCATCACGTCGTGGCCGATGCGGTAGCGGCCGCCGGCACCGGGAGCGTTGCCGACCACGACGGTCTGTGCCTGGTCGAGCTCGACACCTGACGAGCACGATGCGACCGACGAGTACAGGCTGAGGTCGTGGCCGATTTGTTCGGCGGTCGGCATCCCGATCTCACCCAGGGCGACGGCAATGCCGAGGGCGGATGTGCCGTTGGAGACGTTCATCGACTCCAGCGGGTCTTCGGTATAGACGGTGTGGCCCCGCGACTTGGCGTCGTTGATCGTCTCCATGACCAGCAGCGGGGTCTTGGTCTGGACGTAGTGGACGTCGGCGGGGTCCTCAATACCGGCTTCGGCCATGGCACGGCGTACCCCTTCTGCCACCTTCTCGACCATTGCAGGCCGGCCGATGTCCTCGGGCAGGATCACGTCGCTCATGGCATAGCCGACGGCGAGACGCGGCTCCTCGGAGGCTGGGCCGTCATCTTCGACCTTGGCGAACACGGTCGCATGCGGACACAGGATGCCGTCCGTGCCGCCGGACCACACCATTGGGATCTCTTTGACTTCCTCGTAGGGTCGGGTGCCCTTGTCCATGAGGACTTTGCGGAAGGCCTGGTCGGCGAGAATTCGAGTGAAGTCGTTGACCCCACCGTTGCCCTCTGTCTTCCCGACCACGGCAACTACGCCGTCGGCTCCGAACACGCCATCGTCGATCAACTTCGCCAGTCCCGACGCGTCACTAACACTCTCGAGAACGACCTTCCGTGCCTCGATGGCCATGGTGCCTACTCCCTCTCGTAGCCGGACCCTTCCCAGATCCGCGACCCTCAGATGGCGGCCGCGAAGTACCCATCATCGATCCAAACCTCACGAGAAGACTAGGGACGAACGGCCCTCACTGGGGGCGAATCGGGATGCGCGGCGGCGCTCGCCTTACACTGGCCCGGCCATGGCATTTGCCCTAGTCCGTTCCGTACCAGAGTCCTTTGTGGATGCCCTCGTGATGGGGGAGCGTCCTGCGATCGACGTCGACCGTGCCCGCACCCAGCATGCGGAGTATCGACAGGTACTCGAGCGAGAGGGATACGAAGTCCGGGTCGTCGCCGCCGACGAGACACATCCGGATTGCCCGTTCATCGAGGACACCGCGGTGGTGCTCGACACCTTGGCCGTCGCCACCCGCCCCGGGGCAGCAGCCCGCCGCGGGGAGGTAGCCGCAGTGGCCGCCGAGCTGGAGCGTCTGAAGCCGATTCGCATCATCGAAGCGCCGGGGACTCTGGATGGCGGCGATGTGCTCCGGATGGGGGACACGCTCTATGTCGGGCGCTCCACCCGCACCAACGATGCCGGCATCGAGCAGCTGGCTGAGTTCGCCGCAACCGATGGACTTCGGGTTATTGCAGTTCCGGTGCGCGGCGTGCTCCACCTCAAGTCGGCCGTTGCCCAACTCGATGAGGCCACGGTGCTGGTTGCGCCGCGGTGCGTCGACATGGACCTCTTCTCTGGGTATGGGATCATCGAGAAGGTTTCCGGCGAGGAGCACCTTGCCAGCGTGCTACGTCTTGGCTCGGGTCGGCTGGTGACGACCACAACCGCTCCCCGCACCCGGCAGCTCTTGCAGGAACACGGCTACGCCATTGATGTCGTCGACTCGTCCGAGTTCCAGGCCGTAGATGGCGGTGTCACCTGTCTTTCGATCCTCGTCGAGGACTGAGGTCTCGCCGCGGTGAGATCTCCACTGCTACATCTAGTCACCAGCAAGCGGTGCCAATGCCTCCAGCAGCTGACCGCGATAGCCCAGCAGGGCGTCCCTTCCCTTGTCCGTTAGGGAGACGGTCGTTTCCGGTTTGCGGCCGTTGTAGCCCTTGACCACATCGACGTACCCGGCCTCTTCCAGCTTGATGAGGTGAGAGCCGAGGTTGCCCCAGGTGAGCCCGGTCTGCTGCAGCAGATAGGTGGCGTTGGCGCTCTCGACGACAAACAAGTTGGTCATGATCGCCAGCCGGGCCGGCTCGTGGATGAGCCGGTCGACCGTCGTCGTTACCGTTGCCTGTTGCTCAGGCTTCGCCATCGGCTGCGACCTCTGTCTCGAGAACCGGGTAGTCACGCAGGAAAGCCCTCAGCTTGTAGAAACCAACCGCCGCTACGACGAGCCCGGGACCGCCGAACGCAAGCCAGGGCGGCACCCGCACATCCCACAGCACGTCCGGCCAGATGAGGATGGGCGTGGCCAAGCCAATGATCACGCCGTGGACATAGAACCGAGGGACGTCGAGCAGATAGGCCATCGCTCCGAAGACGATCATCGAGTTGGCGAACCAGAGCAGCGGTATCAGAAGACCGGCGACGTCGACGCTCGACTCGGATTGAAATGCGATTGTGGCCACGGCGAAAGCGAGCACCCCCAAGAGGACCGAACCGAAGAGAACCAGTCGAGTCCTCGAGATCTTGCGACGACGAGCCGGGCCCGGCTTGAACTCGCCGAGCCGAGAGCGGAGAAGGTGGCGGCGCCACAGCAGAAGCGGCACCGTGATGGCGACCGCCAGGCCGAGCGTGAGCAGCATCGACAGACCCTCGCTGCCCATGCGATCCGCAACCACGGCTGCGACCCCCATGGTGATCAGCATGGTGCCGACGTAGACATCGAAGATGCCGTCGTCGTAGAACTTGCGGAACGCATCGCGCTCCAACGTCTTCAGGTCGGTGAGTCCCATTGTCATCTCTGCCTCCGCGATGGTCCGAGTACTGCAAAGTACTCTGCGTTACAGAGTATACGTCTCGAGGCTCTGTGTAAAGCCCTCCTTGAAAAGACGGGAGGCGCAGACCCTTGCAGGACCACACGCGCAAATCGAGCCGCCGTCGAAAGCTCTCTCGAGTCTGCATAAGCTTCCGGCATGCTTGCGGCCAGTCTGCTCTTCATCCTCAGCCTGTTGGGTCTCATCGGGGCGCTCAATGCGCTGCGGGGACCGGCGACCCATCGCCGGCCTCAATACCGGCCCCCGTGGCTCCCGGTCCTGCTGACCGCTGAGGCTGTTCCCGTCCGGGTTGTTGTTCACGGCGTTTTGGCGGTCCTACTCATCTGGGCAGGGGCACTGGACCGGTTGGCCGGGAGGATCGGGCTCGTTCTCACCATCCTCACCTGGGTGGGATACGTCGCGATTCAGTGGCGGGCGGCAAGCACCAAGAGGGTGATGGCAGCAGCGTTGCGGGATGCTGGCATCGATCCGCACGGTTTCGCCCATATCGACTGGCGCCGTGTGCTTGGCGCCTATCCATACCGGATTCCGAAGAGCATCACCCGAATCGAGGACATCGAGTACGCATCCGGGCTGCACCTCGACATCTATCGGCGGAGCGACCTCGAAGATGGCCATCACCCGACCCTCCTGTATGTCCATGGTGGGTCCTGGCGCGGGGGCAACCGGCGTCAGCAGGGTCGGCCACTCCTACATCGACTAGCGGAGAAGGGATGGATTGCGGTCTCCGCGTCCTACCCGCTGGCCCCGGCGGCGACATTCCCGGATCAGCTGGTTGCCCTGAAGAAGGCCGTGGCATGGTTGCGTGACGAGGGCGCCGACTACGGCGTCGATCCCTCGTTCATCGCCATGTCCGGTGGCTCTGCCGGAGGCCATCTTGCGGCGTTGACGGCGCTGACGGCCAACCGTCCCGAATACCAGCCCGGCTTCGAGAACGACGACACCTCGGTCCAGGCCGCCATCCCCGTATATGGGATATACGACTTCCTCAACCGCAACCGCACCCGAGACGAGTGGCCGATCATTCCCCGCTGGGTGATGAAGGTCGACAAGCACGAGGACGAGGAGCTGTACCGGCAGGCATCGCCGCTCGACCAGGTCCACGCTGCGGCACCGGCATTCCTTGTCGTCCATGGAGCGGCTGATTCAGTAGTGCCTACCGCCGAAGCTCAGCAATTCGTTGCTGCGCTGCGGGCAGTGTCGGCCAACACCGTCGGCTATGTCGAGGTACCCGGTGCCAACCATGCCTTCGATGTGCTCGACTCGCTTCGCACCCACTACGTCATCAGCGGTGTGCTGCGGTTCCTCGAGTCTGTGCGGGTCCCATCGGATCGGGCCTAGCATCCGTAGCGATGCATGAGTTAGCGCTGGCCGATGCCGTGATGAAGGCTGCCCTGCGCGCCGCCGAAGACGCCGGCATGGATCGGGTCGAAAGACTGGTCGTCAAGGTTGGGGAGCTGCAACAGATCGAGAAGGATCTGTTCGAGTTCTCGTTGACGAGCGTGCTTTCCTCGCAGGACCAGCGGCTAGCCGACGCCTCCTTCCAGGTGACCGAAGAGCGGGTTCGATTTGGCTGTAACGCCTGCGGGCGCGAGTACGGCCGCAACGACATCTCACTGGATGATTCAGACCAAGGTGAGGCGATCCACTTCATTCCCGAGCTATCCCATGCGTTTGCCCGCTGCCCGGATTGCGGGAGTCCCGACTTCGAGATACTCGCTGGGCGGGGCATCACGCTGGAGCGAATCGAGGGAACCGGCGATGGGTGATGCCCTGGACCCGCGCCCGTTTGCCATCGAACAACGGCTGGCCGGGGTACGGCGCGTCATCGGAGTCTCGGGGAGCAAGGGCGGAATCGGGAAGAGTGTGATCGCCTCGACGCTGGCGCTCGCTCTGGCCGATCAAGATCGGAGGGTGGGGCTGTTCGACCTCGACTTCACCTCGCCCAGCGACCATGTCGTACTCGGGGTAGATCGGAGCTTCCCAGCAGAAGAGTTTGGAATCGACCCCCACGTTGCCCACGGAATCCACCTCATGTCGGTGGCATTCTTCGCCGGCGATGCCGCGGTTCCACTACGCGGGGCGGCCACCACGAGTGCGCTGCTCGAACTCCTCGCCATCACCCGGTGGGGAGACCTAGATGTACTCCTGCTGGACATGCCGCCCGGCTTGGGCGACACGAGCTTGGATGTGATCAACCTGCTACCCCGGTTGGAGTTCCTGCTAGTTGGTAACGAGTCGCGGGTTGTGATCGAGAGCGTGCGGCGGGCCGCGGCGCTGCTCACGGAGCTGAATGTGCCGACTGTCGGGATCCTCGAGAACATGCGGCGCGGTGACGGAGAGGCAATCCGGGCACTCGCCGAGGGTGTTGCGATGCCATACCTCGCGGCGATTCCCTTCGATTCTGCCTTGGAGGCCGCACTCGGTGATGTCGAGCTGCTCCGCAAGACGGATGTTTATCGGTCTCTGGCTCGCCTCGCCGAGTCGTTCTAGTGCCTCTTCTCTGAGTACTCCATTGCCCGTGCCATCACTGCCGCATCGGCCTTGGGCACACTCCCGGCGTCAAACGGCGGCCGCGGGTCGTACTCGATCATCAGCTGCATTGCCTGGGCAGCGGTACTGTCGACGAGCAGTTCCGCTAGGCGCAGCGCCATATCGATCCCCGAAGACACGCCGGCGGCGGTGATGATGCGGCGATCCAGTTGCTCGACCACCCTGGTTGCCACAGGGACGGCTCCGGTGCGCTCCAGGATGTCGTAGGCCCCCCAATGGGTGGTCGCTTCGAGCCCTTCGAGAAGACCGGCAGCACCGAGTACGAGCGCCCCGGTGCAAACCGAGGTCGTGAACCGGGTGGCCTCGTGAGCCTGTCGCAGCCAGGTCAAGACCCGCTCGTCCTTCATCAAAGGGCGGGTGCCGACGCCACCCGGGAACACCACCACATCGGGTGAAGGCACGTCTTCGAAGACGGCATCGACGGCCAGCCCGAGGAAGCCGTTGTCGGTGCGGATGTTGCCCAATTCATGGCCCACGAAGATCAGCTCCGAATCGGGGAGGCGCTGCAGCACCTCATAAGGCCCGATGGCGTCCAGTGCGGTCAGTCTCGGGAAGATGGGGATCGCGATCTGCATGGTTCTCTCTCGTTTGGCGCGGTGAGCATACGAGCTACGGTGACGCCACGAGGACGGTGGAGGTGACGGTGAAGACGATCGGTCTGCTCGGCGGGATGAGCTGGGAGTCGTCGATCGAGTATGAGCGCCTCATCAACACAGAGGTGCGCCGCCGGCTCGGCGGCGTTCACTCCGCTGATCTGCTGATTCGCTCATACGACTTTGGCGAAATCGAGGCGCTGCAGGCAGCAGGCGACTGGGAGGCGGCCGGCGCCCGGCTTGCGGCAGATGCGCGCCGTCTCCAGGATGCCGGCGCCGACCTGATCCTGCTGTGCACCAATACGATGCATCTCGTGGCACCCGCAATCGAGGCGGCCATCAGCGTGCCCTTTGTCCACCTTGCGGATACGACGGCAGCCGCGGTCACTGCGGCAGGGCTCGACACTGTCGGTCTGCTGGGTACCCGCTTCACCATGGAGAAGGACTTCTACCGAGGCCGGCTGGAAACGCACGGGCTAGGCGTGATCGTCCCTGAGGAACCGGACCTGACCACAGTGCATGACGTCATCTACGACGAGCTGGTGCAAGGTCGCATCCTCGACACATCGCGCAACCGTTACCTCGAAATCATCGACCGGCTGGTCGACCGCGGAGCTCAAGGCGTGATTGCAGGCTGTACCGAGATCGAGCTGCTGGTGACCCCGGAGGACATCAACGTCCCCTACTTCCCGACTACCCGGCTGCACGCATTAGCGGCGGTCAGTGCGGCGCTTCGCGACTGACAGCGCGTTCCAGCGCGGCGCGCCGTCGAGCTAGCTCCCGAAGGGATCTCAACCAGTCGCCAGGATCACGATTGGGATCTCACGGTCGGTGCGGCCCTGGTAGGTGGAGAAACCGTCGTAGGCGGCGAGCACCTGCGGCCAGAGACGGGCTCGCTCCTCGGGGGATGCAGTGCGCGCAGTCATCTCCGACCGGTTCCCGCGGACCTGGACGCGAACCTTCGGTTCTGTAACGAGATTGAGGTACCACTCGGGATGGTTGTCGCGGCCACCCCATGAGGCGACAACGGCCAAGTTGTCTGCATCTCGTAGGTAGAGGAGTGGCACGGTATGCGGCTTGGCGGTCCGGCGACCCACCGTGGTCAGCAGGAGCATGTCGTTGTTCACCAGCCGTCTACCGATCACACCGCGGGTGGCCCGGTAGAGCAAGGTATGCAGAGTCGACAGATTCTTGGCAGTGCGGTCACGCATCGGCGGCAGCCTAGGCCCGGAGATCGTCTTGCGTAGATGAGACCTCTATGGGGGTCCTGGCACGCCAGAGCGTATGGGCGTGGCATCTTCTACCATCTGATGATGGCGGTCGAAGATGTAGTGCGGGCAGTGGCCGAATCTGCGCTCAGCGTGGATGAGCGGCTCGGGTTTCTCGAACTGTGTGAGGCGCGGCCCGTCGAACAACTGCTTGCCGACCGGGAGCGGGTCGAAGCGCATCGCCGGGTCATTGCAACCGCCGTCGAAAGCGGTGCCGCTCTCGAGGGGGAGCTGGCCGATCGCCTTGCCGACGTGCTGATGACCCTCTTGGGCAACGCAGCCAGCTGGTCGTTCGTGCAACGTCGCATTCTCGCCGGCGCGGTCGAGTACTTCATCCGGACGGAGGACGACGACAGTGACTTCGCATCGGACCACGGCCTCGAGGACGACGCCAGAGTTGTGGCCGCTGTTTGTGAGGCATTGGGCCGGCCCGACCTGGCCGATCTGGTCAGCTGACCTGTAGTCGGTCCCAGCTTCCGGGCGGAGGATCTCGCCGGTTGCGGCGTGGTGGTTACTACCGCCGCCACAGTTCCCGGGTGAACAGCAGGACAACGGGGAAGATCTCGAGGCGGCCCACGATCATCAGGAACGACAGCAACCACTTGCCGGCGTCCGGGACGAGCGCATAGTTCGACGTGGGACCCACGTCCGCCAAGCCCGGGCCGACGTTGCCGACTGAAGACGCTACGGCCGATGCCGAGGTGACGAGATCGAAACCCGCTCCGGCAACGTCGTTGATGATTCCGAACGCCAGTGTCCCTGTCATGAAGATGAACATGTAGAGCAGGAAGAATGACTGCACCGACTCGACAATCGAATCGGGCACGACATTCCGACCCAGCCGCACCGGAAAGACACCTTTGGGGTGGATGACACGTCGCAGGTCGGCCTTGGACGCCTGATACAGCACACCGAGCCGGTACGGTTTCATCGAGCCGCCGGTCGAGCCGGCCATACCACCCACGAACATCAGTCCCAGCACCATTATCTGCAGCGCGGCCGGCCACACCCCGAAGTCTGCGGTGCCGTAGCCGGTCGTCGTCACCAGCGACGTGATCGTGAACAACCCGTCCCGGACTATGTCGAGGAAGGCCCCCGACCATGTCCCGATGATGGCGACGATGGTGGCCACGATGATGATTCCGCCGTAGAGGCGGAACTCCGCATTGCGTAGGTAGTCCCGCGGCCGTGCGATTGATCTGAAGTGGAGAGCAAACGAGGCGCCTGCGATGAACATGAACAGGATCACGACCCATTGCGAATAGGGGCTGAAGGCCGCCATCGAACCTGCGTCGGTGCTGAAGCCCCCCGTGGACATCGTCGTGAAGGCGTGGGCTACTGCTTCGTAGAGTGTCATGTCGCCGATCCACAGCAGCACGGCCTCGATGGCGGTAAACGCCGCATATACCAACCACAGGCGCTTGGCGGTCTCCCGGAACCGTGGGGTCAAGCGGTCCGGCGTCGGACCCGGTGACTCGGCCCGAGCCAGCTCCACGCCACCAACGCCGAGCAAGGGGAGGATCGCAATCGACAGCACGATGATCCCCATGCCGCCGATCCATTGGGTGAAGGCCCGCCACAGCAGGATCCCCTTTGCCAGCTCGCCGGGATCGGGGACGATCGAGGCACCGGTCGTGGAGAATCCGGCCGCCGTCTCGAAGAACGCATCACTGAAGTCGGTGATCGCCCCCGAGAACAAATATGGCAGGGTCCCGAAGAAGGTCATCGCAATCCACGACAGACCGACGATTGCAAAACCCTCCCGAGCCGTCAGTGCAGTGGTGTCGCCCTTGCCGAACTGCCAGGCCCAGCCGCCGCTGCCCATTGTGACCGCGGCCGCCAGTGCCATCTGCCATGCATCAGTGACCTCCCCGTAGATGAGAGCGACAAGGACGGGTAGGAGCATGGCCACACCGATTGCGCCTACAACCGCGCCGATGACCCGGAGGAGACGGCGAACCGACATCAGCCCGAGAGCTCGCCGACCAGCTGGATCGAATCGGGAAGCGAGATGACGATGAGCCTGTCGCCCTCCTCGACCTTGGTTTGCCCGCGTGGCACAAAGGCTTGGTCTCCGCGGATGATGCCGCCGACTATCACATCGTGCGGCAAATGGATCTCACGCAGTGTCTGCCCGATGATGTTGCTCGACTTCGCAACTTCGACCTCGAGAGCTTCGGCTTCGCTGTCCTGGAAGGTCACCACCGAGTGAATCCGGCCGCGGCGGACGAATCGGAGGATTTCGTTGGCCGCGGACAGGCGTGAGGAGACGGCACCGTCGATACCGACGCCTGCGAGCAGAGTCACCAGGTCGAGCCGGTGGAAACGGGACACAGCCGTCGGGATCCCAACCGCTTTGGCGACCAGCGAGCCGAGGATATTGATCTCGTCCCATCCGGTCAGCGCCAGCGCTGCATCGGCGCTGTTGAGACCTTCGCTATGGAACAGCTTGGGGTCGGTCGGGTCACCGCAGACTGCCACCACCCGGGGGTTCTCTGTGGCGACATGGCGAACCCGATCCGGATCGGGATCGACCAGTACTGTCTGGATGTTTTTCTGACACAGTCGCTTGGCTGTGAGCTCGGCTACGCGGGTCGTCCCGAAGATCACCACTTTGCGTGCCGGTTCCAGATGCAGGCCGAGCATGTCGAGCGCCGCATCGGCCTTGTCGGTTTCAACCATGATCAGAACGTGGTCACCCGGGAGGATGCGGGTGCCACCGCGGGCAATGATGGTCTCACCGTGCCGGATGATTGCAGCGACCAACCAGGACCAGCCCTCGACCGTGCCGCGTAGTTCGGTCAAGGCCATGCCGGCGGCCGGTGCATCCGGGCCGA
Source organism: Acidimicrobiia bacterium (assembly GCA_030064765.1). Lineage (GTDB taxonomy): Bacteria > Actinomycetota > Acidimicrobiia > Spongiisociales > UBA5794 > JAAETI01. The sequence goes on from JASJEG010000006.1 coordinate 11,566, forward strand.
TGTAGCCGCCGATCAACTCGAGCTTCCCGTCGGCGAACTCACGTACCTCAGACACACCGCGCTGCCGGACGAGCAGTTCCAGTTCGCGGGCGGTGGCATCACCTGGGTCAATGAGCAAGTCGACCCCGAGAGCCGCTGCCCCGGCACGGAGTTGCGGGTCTTCCACCCGGGCAATACGGCGCGGAGTCCCGATCTTGGCAGCTGCGTGGCACGCCAGGACGTTCACTGCATCCGATGATGTAACCGCAATGAAGAGGTCGGCGCGGGCCGCGCCCGCCTCTTCGAGGACCTCCTGGCTCGAGCCGTTCCCGTTGATGACGAGGCAGTCGATCTGCTCCTGTACGTCTACCGCCGTTCCGGGGTCCGATTCGACCACTACGACGTCCTGGCCTTCGACCGAGAGGCGCTCCGCTAGGTGGGAGCCAACCGCCCCGGCACCGATCACAACAATTCGCATAGGAACCTGTCAATCAGAGAGAGCCCCCAGGGTAATCGGCAGCCCGACGCCACCAATCATCTCGGGCTAGCCAACAGCCTGGATGATGCCATGTATCAGCAACCCGACCAGGCCGCCGACGAGTGTCCCATTGATGCGGATGAACTGCAGATCCCTTCCCACCTGGAGCTCGAGCCTGCGACTGGTCTCATCGGCATCCCAGCGCTCCACCGTGGTAGCGATGATGGCCGCCACCTCAGGCCCGGTGCGGTCGGCGAGGTGTCCGGCGAGGTTGCCGACCCAGGCATCCACCGTTCTGCGGAGTTCCGGATCAGTTCGGAGGCGATCTCCCGTGGTGCGAGCCACCTGCTCGAGCCGGCGGCGGAGATCGGAGTCGGGCCGCTCGGCGGCCGTGACCAACGTCTGCTTGAAGCCTTCCCAGATCCCATCGGTCCAGTCCCTGAACTCGGGATGTTGCAGGAGCTGCTGTTTGAGTTCCTCGCCCCGCTCGAGGAGTTCCGGCGATGTCTTCAGATCGGCTGCCAAGGCTTGCATTCTGGCGTTGAGGATCTTGCGAATCTCGTGGTCGGGATTGCCGGCGATCTCTCCAACGAAACTCTGCAGGCTCACATAGAGCTTCTCGAATACAACGTCGTCAAGCGGCTCCGGCACCCACCAGGGAGACTCCTCGCCGATGCGGCGGCGCAGCAGAGTTCGATTCTCGGCTATCGAGTTCCCCAAACCGCGCAACGCTGCAGTTACGACCACTTCATGCTGTCCCCCTTCGATGGCTCGATCGAGCATCGCGCCGACGACCGGTGCGGCATCGATGGCATCGATACGTCCTGCCATCAGCTCCTGGATGCTGTCCTGGACCTCCTCTTCCCGCACGGTCTCGGCAAGAGCGGCAATCACGCTTGCGGCTTGCCGGGCCGCGCTAGCGGCGTTCTCCGGCTCTGCCAGCCACTCGCCGATCCGTCCGGCCGGGTCTGCGGCGCGGATTCTTTCGACGAGGGCTCCCGGGTTCATGAAGTTGCGTTGCACGAACTCGCCGAGGCCGCGTCCAATCGCATCCTTGCTGCGAGGTATGAGTGCAGTGTGGGGTATCGGGATCCCTAGGGGATGACGGAACAACGCAGTGACCGCGAACCAGTCGGCGACCCCGCCGATCATTGCTGCTTCTGCGGCGGCTTGGACGTATCCCCAAGCGCCGCTTCCGTCGGTGAACACATGGGTGGCAATGAACACGACGGCGGCGAGTATCAGCAGACCGACGGCGTTGCGCTTCATCGCCCGCAGCCGCTTGGCCCGTTTCTCGTCGAACGCCGCCATCAGGTCAGGGGTGCTCATCAACTCTCTATTCGCCATTGATACGTACTGCAAGTTAGACCCGGCAGATGGGAGCGAGTTGCAGCGAGCCCTTGCGCCCTTTGATCTGCCTTGACCGAATCCGCATGCCGCGTGTGGACTGCGATTGCGTCGAGCTCCGCGCGTGAAGCCACATGCTCGGTGGGCGCTCGGTAAGGTGGCCGCTTCTTCGAGGGAGCATCTAGTGGCTGCATCGGCAATGCGTGAGGGTTTGGGCGACGGAGCCCGCGCCGTTTCGCCGCTGCTACTTGCGGTAGTTCCGTTCGGGCTGGTCCTCGGAGTGACGGCGGCAGCCACGGCGGTTGGGGGACTTCTCGGTATTGCCACCTCGTCGATCATCTTCGCCGGCGCGGCTCAGCTGGTGACGATCCAGCTGTTCGATGCCGGCACCAGCCTGTTCGTTGTGATCCTGACTGCGCTGGTCGTCAATGTCCGCCACCTGATGTACAGCGCTGCGCTGGCACCCCACTTCAGTGAGTTTCCGCGGCGGTCCCGCTGGCTACTGCCCTATCTGCTCACCGATCAAGCCTTTGCAGTTTCGATGACCCGCTACGAGACCGCGGATGACCCGCTCTACAAGAGGTGGTATTTCGCCGGCGCCGGTCTCACGCTGTGGGTGTCCTGGCAGATCGCGACGGTTGCCGGGGTGGTGCTGGGAGCACAGATTCCAGACTCACTCGGCCTGAGCTTTGCCATCCCCCTGGTCTTCCTGGCGTTGTTGATCCCCGTCGTGCAAACCCGTCCCGGCTTGCTCGCAGCCGTCGTCGGTGGCCTGGTGGCGGTGGCTGCATTTGATGCTCCTTACGGGTTGGGGCTCGTTATCGGGGCCCTAGCTGGAATCACCGCCGGTGTGGCGGCCGAACAAGCCGGCCGACGCTGATGTTGGGCGCCGTTATCGCCATCGGGATTGGGACCTACCTGACCCGGCTGTCCTTCATCGGGGCCTTTGGGGAGCGAGAGATGCCGGCGTGGTTGGAGCGCCCGCTGCGCTACGTCGCGCCTGCGGTGCTCGGAGCCATTGTGCTCCCAGCGGTGGTGATGCCGGACGGCGTCATCGACTTCGCCCCGGCATCCAACCCGCGCTTTTTGGCCGGGGTGATCGCGGCGGCCGTGGCGATTCGGTTCCGCAACATCACTGTGGTCATAACCGTCGGCATGGCCGCGTTGTGGATTCTCGATGGGCTGCTGTGACGGTTGGTGTTCGTTGCCTTTCGTGCCATGCTGACACCGGCAGCACCCACCCAGCGAAGGACGGTTGAATGAGGCGGATTCTGGACTGGGTGTTCACCGTGCCCTTCTTGATCTCATTCGGCCTGACGCTTGCAGTGTTCGAGCCCATCGCCCGGATTGCCCGCCTCTTCGGGCTGCGGCCGATGGAGGTAACGATGGGGGTGATGCAGCGGATCCTGCTGGGAGTCTTCCGCATTGGCGGGACCCGGCTCGATGTGGAGCGGTCTCCGCTGGTGCAACCCCGCAGTGGCTACATCGTGGTTTCCAATCATCAGAGCATGTTCGACGTCCCGATCTTCGGCGGACTGCTCTTCAGCAACTATCCGAAGTACATCTCGAAGCGGGAACTGGGTCGCTGGCTGCCATCCGTATCGTTCAACCTGACACACGGCGGCAACGCTCTCATCGATCGCAACGATCCCCGGCAGGCCCGGGAGGCAATCCGGGAGCTGGGGGAGGCAGCCGAGCGGCGCAACGTGGCCGTGGTGATCTTCCCGGAGGGATCGCGCTCGCGGGACGGCCAGCTGCGGCCCTTCAAGTTGGGTGGTCTCAGTGAGCTGATCGCCGCGGCACCATCGCTACCGATTATTCCCACAACCATCGACGGGTCCTGGGAACTGTTGCGCTACAAGCTGTTTCCCGTCCCCTTCGGTACCAGAGTCCGCGTGCGATTCTCGGAACCCGTGGAGCGGCGCCCCGGTGAGGAGCCATCGGAGCTCGTCGAACGCGTTCGCGAAGTCATCGAAGGAACGCTGCTGGAGTGGCGAACCGCCCATGCTTGAGGATCGTGACTGCTTCGACGAGGTGGCGCGTTTGCACCGTTTCTTCCAGGACTGGTTTCGGGGGGATCTCGACCGGGCCGACTTCGCCATCTGCGAAGAGGCCCTAGCTCCCGGCTTTGCCATGGTCACCCCGGGCGGGGACCACATCGACCGCGACGCGATCCTCGAAGCTATTCGGCGCCATCGCGCCCGCGAGGCGAAGAGCTTCACGATCGAAACCGTCGGTCGCGGCTACCAGCACGTCAACGGTGTTCACCTGGTGACCTACGAGGAACGGCAAGCAGGGGCGCGTTCCTCCATCCGGTTGTCTACCGCGGCGCTGACCAGGAACGGGCCCAAGTATCTCTGGCATCTAGTCCACGAGACGTGGGTCACTGTGTGACCTAGCCTCCGCGAGACCCTCGTTCTCTGGGGGTCACAGCTGCTTCCACACGTAGTCGACACCGGGATTGCTCGGATTGCGCTGAACCTGGAAGTCCATCGACCGCACGAGATCGAGCATGCGATGGTTGGCAGTGAGAACCTCGCCCTCCATCAGATCGAGGCCGCGAGCTCGAGCGATCTCCATGAGCCGCTTCATCATGCGCTGCCCGATGCCGTGGCCCTGGAATTCGTCCGAGATCACCAGAGCAAACTCTGCGCTGTTCTGGTCGGGGTTGGTCACGTAACGGACCACGCCGTGCTGCACCTCGCTTCCGTCCTCTTCGGTCACCGCGATCAAGGCCATTTCTCGGTCGTAGTCGATCTGGGTGAACCGCACCAGCATCTCCGGGGTGAGCTCGTGGATGGCGTGCATGAACCGGAAGTACTTCGCTTCATCGGAGAGATTGCGGATGAACTCCTGCTCGATCTCGGCATCCTCGGGGCGGATCGGCCGGATGGCGACGTCGCGCCCGTCGGGCAGCTGGAAACTGGTTTCCAGATCGGACGGGTAAGGATGGATGGCCATGTGGGCATAGGCGTCGGTCGAGGGCTTTGGAATGCCGACGACGATCCGGGCGTCGACCGCCATCGCCCCGCGCTCGTCGAGAATCAACGGGTTGATGTCCATCTCCTGGATCCAGGGGAGTTCGCATGCCATGTTCGAAACCCGGAGCAGAACATCAACCAGAGCGTTGGTGTTGGCCGCCGGCATGTTGCGGAACTCGTCGAGGCTCTTCGAGATCTTGGTGCGACGGATCAGGTTGCGCGCCAGCCGATCGTTGAGCGGCGGCAACGCTACCGCCGCGTCCTGCAGAACCTCCACCCAAGTGCCGCCTGCACCAAAGCTGATCACCGGCCCGAACACCGGGTCGTTGATGACCCCGACCATGACTTCACGTCCGTTGGTCGTGCGATGCATCTGCTCCACAGTCACGCCCTGGAGGTCGGCATCGGGTCGTTTCTGCTGGACCCGCTCGATCAACTCGCGGTAGTTGCCCCGTACATCGGCTGCATTGCGGATGTTGAGCTTGACACCGCCAACGTCTGACTTGTGGGAGATGTCCTCGGAGTAGATCTTCATCGCCACCGGGAACCCCATCGAAACTGCAAGCACCAGGGCCTCTTCAGGCGTGCGGGCGATGCCGTTGCGCACCGTCGGGATGTGGAACGCCTCCAGCAATGCAATCGATTCGGGTTCGGTCAGAACCTCTCGCTTCTCGTTGAGAGCGCTTTCGATGATCAGCCGTGCGGCCTCGATATTGGGCTCCTCATGGTCGATGGGGAGTCGTCCCGGCACCTGCAGCAGCAACCGCTGGTTGTTTCGATAGGCGGCCAGGTAGTGGAAGGCATCGATCGCCGCCTCCGGTGTGTTGAACGTGGGGATCCGCGCCTGACGAAAGACCGCCCGCGCCGGATCAACCTGTCTTCCCCCCATCCAGGAGGTGATTATCGGCTTGCGGTTCTTGTCTGCAGCCTCGACAACGGCTTCAGCAACTTCTAGCGGTCGGGTCATTGCCTGTGGGGTGAGAATCACCAGCACCCCATCGACTTCAGGATCCCGGAGGCAGATGTCGATCGCCTCGCGGTAGCGCTCCGGAGGAGCGTCTCCGATGATGTCGACGGGATTGCGCTTCGACCAGGTGGCGGGGAGGGCGTCGTCGAGGGCTTTGATTGTCTCTTCGCCAATCTCAGCCAGGTTGAGCCCTACCTCCGGGGTATGGTCGGCAGCAAGCACGGCCGGACCGCCGGCGTTGGTGACGATTGCGATCCGATCACCGCTCGACTTGTACTTGGACGAAAGCGTCCCAGCTGCTGCAAACACCTGGCTGATCGTCTCGACTCGGACAACACCGGATCGAGCCAGCGCCGCGGAGAAGGCTTCGTCACCACCGACCAGTGCTCCGGTGTGTGACATCGAGGCGGCCGCTCCCTCCGAGTGGCGACCTGCCTTGATGGCGATGACAGGCTTGATCCGGGCGGCTGCCCGCAGCCCACTCATGAAGCGGCGCGACTGGTTGAGGCCTTCGATGTAGAGGATGATGCTTTCCGTCTTCGGATCGGAGGCGAGATAGTCGAGCACGTCGCCAAAGTCGAGGTCGGCCGCGATCCCGGTCGAGACCACGGCGGAGAAGCCGACGTCTCGGTTCTCCGCCCAGTCGAGGATCGATGTGCACAGGGCTCCCGACTGCGACACCAGGGCGATGGTTCCCTCCGCTGCTTTGTTGTTCCCGAACGTGGCGTTGAGGCCGATGCTCGGCCGAATCAACCCGAGACAGTTGGGACCGAGGAAACGGATCCCATGGGAGCGGGCTGCGTCGCGTACTTTCTCTTCGAGGGCGCGTCCGGTCTCGCCGACCTCACGGAAGCCTGCAGAGAGGATGATCATCGACTTGATGCCGTGAGCACCACATTGCTCGACGATCCCCGGCACCGTTGGGGCGGGAGTGGCCACGATTGCCAGGTCGATGTCTTCGCCGATCGAGTCCAGGTCGGGATAGGCCTTCTGGCCCTGCACCTCTTTGCGTTTGGGATTGATGGCATAGATGTCGCCGGAGAAGCCGCCTTCGAGCAGGTTCTTGAAGACGACTTGGCCGACTGAATCGGTAGTCTCGCTGGCCCCGAACATCGCCACCGATTTCGGGGCAAACAGGGCTTTCAGATAGTGCGGACGCATTTGAACTGGCCTCCTCGGACCCTTTTTGTCACCTTGTTCCTTTGCGGCGCCGACAGCTAGGGCCTGGCGGCCCCTGAGCCGCGCCAGCAGACCCCGAGCCTATCGGTCGTGCCTTTGCCCACACCCGCCACCAGATTGAGGACGATGGTCCCGGTGATTCGGGACGTAGCCTCGGCCGCTGACCCTCAGACGAACAGCTGCACGTCGGCATCGGCTGCAAAGTCCAGGAAGGCCGCCGCGCCCGCGATATCGCACCCGTCGATCAGGTCAGTCTCGTCGACCCCCATGACGCCCATGGTGGTGGCACAAGCGAAGAAGCGGACCCCGAGCCCTTGCGCCATCTGGACGAATTCGGGCACGTCGGGCATGTTGGAGCCCTTCATCCAGTTCTTCATCACCTTGGTCGCGGCGGCGGTCGCTCCTGGTACTGCGCCGAGCAGATTCGGTACCTTGATCGGGCCGGCCGGATTGGCCAGCGATGCCACCCGGAGTCTCTCGAAGCGATCCTGGTGGAGGATGTCGAGTCCGTAGAAGGTGAAGTAGATGCCGGCCTCCCATCCCAGACTGGCAGCCGTCGTTGCCAGGATGAGAGGCGGGTACGCCTGATCGAGCGTGCCTTTTGAGGCCACCAAGGCGATTCGTTTTGGCTTCGTCTCGTCGCCGGCTTCGGTTGCCGGCTGCTGGGCCGGGAGCGTCATCAGCTGGCCCCCTTCTGGATCCAGAACCGCTGCGTATCACCTTGGTCTTCGCTGGCGACGAGCGTGTCGCCGCGCTGGCGGGCCATCGCGGGGATGTCCTCGAGCGATCCGGGATCTGTGCAGATCAGCTCCAGCACTTGACCCGGCTCCAGTCTGCCGAGCACGATCCCGGCCTTGTAGACGGGAAGGGGGCAGAGGAGCCCGCTGGTGTCGAGCGTCTCGTGCGTGTCTGGGATGTCGGTGTGGGTTGTCATGCGAAGCTCCTCGTCAAACCCGGGGCCGGCCGTCATCACCGAGGATGTCGGCGAAGTAGCTGGTGTACTTACTCCCGGAGTCGGGCGATATTCCAACTGCGATTCCACCGGCGGCTCCGATCTCGTTGACCCCATGCACCACTGCACCGGTGGAAGGTCCGACGATGAGGCCTTCGCGCCGGTGAAGCTGCTTAGTGGTCTCGTACGCCGCGGCGTCGTCGACCCGGATCACGTCGTCGATGACACCCCAGTCGAGGATTCCCGGCTGTTTCGCCTCCTGGAAGCTCTTGAGGCCGGGCAGCCGATGCCCGGGGTGCGGCTCGACGGCTACCACTCGGATCTCCGGGTTGCGTTCCTTGAGGTAGCGACCAACGCCGGTGATGGTTCCCGTGGTCCCGAATCCGGCCACGAAGTAGTCGACCTGGCCATTGGTTTGCCGCCAGATTTCCGGGCCGGTGGTCTCATAGTGAGCGCGCACGTTGTCCTCGTTCTCGTACTGGTTGGCCAGCGCAAATCGTGCGCCCCCGTCCTGCGCCGCGATGGAGCGGGCGAGTGCAATGGCTCCATCCTTGGGGTGATCGACCGGGCACAAATCGTCCGGCGTCTCCCATACCTCGGCACCCAGCATCCGCAGCATTGTCCGCTTCTCTTCGGGAACATCGGAGGGGATCGTGACGGTCAACGACTTGCCTGCGAGGGCTGCCAACGCCGCCAGCGCAATCGCGGTATTCCCCGAGGACGCCTCAACGATGTCGCGCCCATCCAGATCACCGCGCTCGTGCATGCCGGCCATCAAATAGTTGGCTGCCCGGTCCTTCAGCGATCCAAACGGGTTGAGCCACTCGAGCTTCAGGTAGGCGGTGAGACCGGTACCGGCGACAACGTGGTTCAGCCGCACGAGTGGCGTTGGATTGTCGACATCCGGCAGGAGCTGGCGGATGTCCTCGTAACGGCGCAGACTTCGATCGGTCTCGAGCGGCGCCAGGTCTGGGGCAACTGCTGCTGTCAACTTGTTCTCCCATCAAAAAAACCCGCAACGGCTGTTGCCGTCACGGGTTGTGGTTCTCGGTGGTGGTGGCTGGTTAGCTAGCGACATACCCGCGCGGCAATGTGTTGCTGGAACAGCAACAACATGCAGCGGCGGCCAGGTCGTATCTCATTGGTCGAGGAGCGTAGCGATCTTGGGAGCGTCGTCAAGACGTTTGTCCTCCGTGGGGCAATCGCCCGTCGGCAACTGCATCCGACTGTCCGCGCCGACTACCGTGCACGCCATGAGATTCGGAGCATTCATTCCCCAAGGTTGGCGTCTCGACCTGGTTGACATCGAGACGTCACAACACTGGCCGACCATGCTTGCAGTCGCCAAGACGATCGAGGACAGCGGCTACGAGTCGCTGTGGGTGTACGACCATTTCCATACCGTCCCGATCCCCACGCAAGAGGCCACCTACGAGGCGTGGACGTTGATGGCTGCGCTGGCGGCCGCGACCGACACGGTCCGGCTGGGCCAGATGTGCACGTGCAATGGCTACCGATCACCTTCGTACCTGGCCAAGGTGGCCGCCTCAATCGATGCCATCTCCGGTGGCCGGATCGAGATGGGGATCGGCGCAGGCTGGTACGAGCATGAGTACAAGGGGTACGGGTACCCGTTCCCCAAGGCATCGGTTCGGATTGGAGAGCTGCGTGAGGCGGTGGAAATCATGCAGCGGTTGTGGACCGAGGACGTGGTGGATTTCGATGGCGATCACTACACGCTGGAAGGGGCGATCTGCCAGCCGAAACCGGTGCAGCAACCTCACATTCCCTTCTGGGTGGCCGGCGGCGGTGAGAAACTTACTCTGAGTGTGGCGGCGCGGTATGCGTCCTACACCAATTTCGCGATGACACCCGAGGAGTTCGTACACAAGTCGAATGTGTTGCGCGGTCACTGTGAAGATGTGGGGCGTGACTTCGGCGAGATCGTCCGCTCCACCAACTTCAACGTCGTGTGTGAGGAGACCGAGGCGGAGGTCGAGAATCGCATAAATGAGGTCAAGGACCGCTATTGCCGTTTTGTCGGCGAGGATCGGGTGCAGTCTGTGGAGCGCTTGCTCCGGGCGACCTCGGGGACACCAGAACAGGTGGTGGAGAAGATGAAGCCCTGGGCGGAAGCGGGCATGAGCTACGCAATCGTCTATTTCCCCGAAGCGGCCTACGACACGTCCGGTCTCGAGCGTTTCGCCCGCGAGGTAATCCCGGCGCTGAGCTGATCCGAACTAAACGCGAGGTAACGCCGAGGTGGTTTCGTGACCCTTACAGCTGAGCTCCGCCGCCGCATCGTCGGAACGACGACCGGCTTGTTTGCCCACGCTCCCTACCCACTGGAAAACTCGCTCGACTATGAGGGAGATCCCGGGCTATTTGGTCCTGACTCGATCACTTGGTCCGTGATCGGTGATGTCGCCACATTCGCCGGGGGGATTCGGGCGTTGCTGGTCCAAGCCGCTCACCAGGAAGTGGCGGCAGGAGTGGCAGACCATTCCCGCTATCGAGACGACCCGCTGGGGCGCTTGTCCCGCACCTCTGCCTATGTGACGGCAACTGCGTTCGGAGCCATGCCCGAGGTAGAGCACGCAGTGGATCTGGTGAGGCGAGCGCACCGGCCGGTGCGTGGCAAGTCGCATCGGCAGCGGGCCTATTCGGCGAACCACCCGGCGCAGGCAGCGTGGGTGCACAACGTGCTGACGGAGTCCTTCTTGGCCACTCATCTTCTCTTTGGAAAGCGCCGCCTGACACCGGAGGAGGCCGACGAGTTCGTGCGTGAGCAGACGGCTGTGGGAAGGCTGCTGGGCAGCGATCCACTTCCGGAGACGGCTCGGGACCTGACCAACTGGGTGGTCGAACACCCCGACATCGGGGTTTCGCCCGGAATGGGCGGAGCCATCGACTTCCTCAAATCGCCGCCGCTGCCGATGAAGGTGAAGGCCGGTTACTGGGTCTTGTACCAGGCAGCGGCAGCAACGATTCCACGCAAGCTCAGAAGGATCCTCGGGATCCGACGGCTTCCGGGAGCGATCCTGGTGGGGAAGGCCATGTCCGGATTCCTCCGCTGGGCACTGGGCTCCTCCCCTTCCTGGTACATCGCGTTGACCCGGGTGGATGCGCCACTGCCGCGGGGCTACCGCTTCAGATCCAAGCCGTTCGAATAGGGCCCCAATCATCCGGGTTGTGCAGCTGCATCGCAACGCGCTTGACTCCCTGTGACCTGTGATTTGCGATTGAGGAGCCTGGGTGGAGATTCACTACGGACTAGCGTTCGCCAACACCGGGCCGGCGACCCGACCCGAGTATGCCGTTCGATTTGCCCGCGCCGCCGAGGCCGCCGGGTTCAGCTCTTTGTGGACGGTGGAGCACGTCATTTGGCCGGTGCAATACACGTCGAAGTATCCCTATCACCCCTCAGGAAAGATGGCGGGCCACCCATCGATCCCGTTGCCCGATCCACTGATCTGGCTCACTTGGGTTGGGGCGGCGACCGAGACGATCCGGTTGGCGACCGGCATCCTCCTTCTACCTGAGCGCCAGCCGGTGGTGCTCGCCAAGGAGTTGGCCACCCTCGACGTCATGTCGAAGGGAAGGCTGGATCTGGGTGTCGGCATCGGCTGGTTGCGCGAAGAGTTCGACGCACTCGGCATTCCGTTTGCGGGTCGGGCGGCCCGCACGGACGAGTACATCGAAGTGCTGCGCACGCTGTGGAGCCGCGACGACGCCGAGTTCCACGGTGAGTACGTCAGCTTCTCTGGTATCTCGTCCAATCCCAAGCCGGTCAAAGGAGGCGTTCCGATCTTCGTCGGGGGTCACTCCGTTGGTGCCGCCCGTCGGGCCGGCACACTGGGAGACGGGTTCTGGCCACTGGGTCCGAACGTCGAGGCGCTGGCTGAGCTGTTCGAAGTTGCCCGCCGCAGCGCAATCGATTTCGGGCGCGATCCGGATGCAATCGAGTTCTGCGCCAGCCCACCGCACGGGATGGCACGGATCGAGGACGAGGTGGCCGCGCTCATGGAGTTGGGCGTCAGCCGCATCATCCTGGCGGCATATCCGTTCTTCAGCGGGAATCCAGAGGAATCGTTGCAGGAGGCAATGAGCAGACTTCCCGCGTCGGGGTAGCTACCTGCGAGCGGTTAGTCGCACAGCCAGCTCAGGTCGGTGTTGCCACCGCTGATGATGACGCCGATGCGTTTGCCGGTGATCTCACCGTCCAGCCTGCGAAGTGCCGCCAGGCCGGTCGCACCAGATGGCTCCACGACGAGTTTCATCCGATGAATATGGAAGAGGGTGGCGTCTCTGATTTCCCCCTCATCCACAAGTACTACCTCGACGCCGGCCCACTGCAGGGTGGCAAACGTGAGGTCGCCGAGCGCGGTCAGCAAACCGTCGGCGAGGGTGCTCGGATTCTGCACCCGCGGCTGGATCTCGCCGCTCAGTAGCGATCGGTAGGCATCGTCTACCGCAGCGGGTTCGGCCCCGATGATGCGGGCCGCAGGCAGCAGGTGGCGGGTTGTGATCGCGGTACCCGACATCAGCCCGCCGCCTCCAATAGGTGTGATGACGACGTCCAGATCGGCGACGTCCTCGATCAGTTCCTTAGCTGCAGTGCCCTGCCCGGCGATCACCGCCGCGTTGTTGAAAGGGTGGATCAGGTTGGCTCCGGTGCGGGCGATCACCTGCGCAGTTGCCTCCTCGCGGCCCAACTGGGTGCAGAACTCGATGGTGGCCCCGTAGCTACGGACAGCGTCGATCTTGACTGCGGGAGCGTCTGACGGGATGACGACTGTGCACGGGATGCCCCGGATCGCGGCTGCATATGCCAAGGCTGCGCCGTGGTTGCCGGAGGAGTGCGTTACCACGCCGCGCTCCGCCTCGTCGTCGTCAAGAGAGAGCACAGCATTCAGTGCGCCACGAGCTTTGAACGCCCCGACCTTCTGCAGATTCTCACACTTGAAGAAGACGTCGGTCCCCAACTCCTTGCGCAGCGTCGCCGAAGTGGCAACAGGTGTGCGGTGAACGTGAGGGGCGATACGCTCGGCGGCATCGCAGACGTCGGCGAAGGTCGCTGCAGGCTCTGGCAAGGATCCTCCTAGGTGGGAACGTCGGTCCAACCTAGCTGAGCTTGCTCTGTGAGAATCCGGAGGATCCTCGGCTCAGATTGCCCGCATCCGGTTGTTGCGAGCATTGTGCTCGACCTCGGCCAGGCCGAGCGCTTCGAGAACCGGCGGCACGTAGTTGGCGAAGCGGCCCCGCAGCCCCTTCTTCAGTCCGTACCAGCCGCCAATCGGGTTGTCCGCCGACCGAGCCCATGCCTCAACTGTGCCCTCTTTGGCGGGTTTCTGTTCGTCTGCGTTGCCGAGCAACATCCAGTCACCGTGGGCTTGGAGCATCTTGTGGAGATCGTCGATGCACCGCAGGTCGTAGCTGAGCTGGGTGCTTCCGACCTGGCAGACCAAAGCAGGCGGATCCAACGATTCGTCGCGATACACCTGATACTCCGAGCGCAGGGTCGGCGTCTTGAGAGTCCAGGGATCGTCCGGTGTGCCGGATCCGGTGAATTCCGCTGCCATTGTGTCTCCCTTGTCGCCGCGAACTGGTAGCCGATGTGTTACCGTAACCGTGTTGTTACCATTTGTCCAGGAGGAGTGATGACCACCTATTCCGTCAAGAAGACCATCTCTGCGCCCGCCGAGGAGGTGTGGGCCCTATTGACCAATGCCGCGGAGTATCCGGAGTGGAACTCGACGATCGTTTCGCTCGAAGGCGAGGTCGCGCTGGGCAACCGCATCAAGCTGGTGTCGACGGTCAACCCGAAGCGGGCTTTCAAGCTCACAGTGAGTGAGATGGAGGAGCCGCGCCGCATGGTTTGGTCCGATGGCATGCCGCTCGGCCTGTTTCGTGGCGTCAGGACGTTCACGCTCAGCCCGGCAGGCGAGGGAGCAACTGCGTTCGAGATGGAGGAGGTCTTCAGTGGTCTGCTCGAACCGCTCATCTCCAAATCGATACCCGACATGAGCGACTCGTTTGAAGAGTTCGGCGAGAGTCTCAAGCGAGCTGCTGAGGCCGGCTGATGCCGTCGGGCACAGCCGCTCACCGCGACCCGCTCGACGTGCTGGGCGACAACAACCGTCGCAAGATCGTCCATCTGCTCGGGCAGCAGGACATGTCGGTTCAGGAACTCGCGGATGCCCTTCCGATCAGTCGTCCGGCCGTTTCCCGACATCTGCGCCTGCTCAAGGAGGCCGACCTGGTAGCCGACCGTGCGGACGGGACGCGCAACATCTTCACATTGAAGCCACAAGGTCTCGAACAGTTGCACTCCGAGTTGCTCGATCTGTGGGGTAACGCAGCCGCACGGTTTCGACTTGTTGCCGACAACCTTCCGAAAGGAGACGATGGTGCTTGAGCCGTTGGTGGTCGAATTCACCGTGCAGACGGACCAGCAGCGCGCGTTTGATCTGTGGGCGAACCGCACCGGCATATGGTGGCCGCCGGGCCATAGGATGGCTGGCGATGACTCGGAGATCGTCTTCGAGGGGCACGCCGGAGGCCGTATCTACGAGCGCGGTTCCGACGGGGTCGAGCATGGCTGGGGTGAGGTGCTCGAGTGGGAGCCGCCACTGCGGTTGCGCTACTTGTGGCACATATTCTTCGAGCGCGCCGAGGCAACTACCGTCGAGGTGAGGTTTGATGCCGGCAGTGCCAGCTCAACCACTGTGACCATCACTCAAACCGGTTTCGAGCGGCTTGGCGACGCGGGTCCGGCACGTCGCGAAAGAACTGGGAACGCTTGGGCGGCAATTACCGCACCCTATGTTGCAGCGTGTGAAGATCGGCTGAGCTAGAGGCTCAGCCTTTGTCGTTGCGTCGGGATGCGACGGCGCGGGCGGTAGCCACGGCGGCCACCGCTCCCGCGACTGCTCCGATGACGATGAAGACCATTGCGCCACTGTAGATCCGACAAATGGCCTGCTCTAGGGTCCATCGGCCACGGAGAGCTGAGTCCTCCGCCAAGTGTCAGCGCTGTTTGGCGCGCTTGCGATCGCTCTCGGACAGGAGACGCTTGCGGACCCTGACGGCGCTCGGCGTCACTTCCACTAGCTCGTCGGGTGCGATCCATTCGATTGCGGTCTCCAAGGTCAAATCCCGGGGAGGCTTCAGCTTGATCGCTTCGTCGCTGCTGTGGGTACGGATGTTGGTGAGCTGCTTGCCCTTGGTGGCATTGACAACCATGTTCTCGGGGCGTGACGCTTCCCCGATGATCATCCCCTCGTAGATGTCGGTGGCGGGCCCGACAAACAGGTCGCCCCGCTTCTGCAGGTTGTCGAGGGCAAAGGCTGTAGTGCGTCCAATCCGATCGGCAACTATTGCGCCGCCCGTTCGATGCGGCAGTTCACCAGCCCACGGCATCCAGCCGGCATGGTGTTGATGGACCAGAGCCGTGCCGCGAGTTGCGGTGACCAGCAATGTGCGAAAACCGAGCAAGCCTCGCGCCGGCGCCTCGAGCGTGACGATCGTGCGTCCGGTATCGCCGGGCCGGAGGTCGGTGACCTTGCCCTTGCGGGGGGCAACCGTCTGGGTAACGGTGCCGACATAATCGTCGGGCACATCAACAACAGCTCTTTCAATCGGCTCGTGGGGTGAGCCGTCGATCTCGCGAATGATTACCTCCGGTCGGCTCACTTGTAGTTCGTATCCCTCGCGCCGCATCGCCTCGATCAGCACGGACAGCTGGAGTTCGCCCCTCCCGGCGACTTCGATGACCTCGGGAGACGCAGTTGGCCCGATACGTATCGAGACGTTGCCGAGCACCTCTCGCTCCAACCTGTCGCGAATCTGGCGTGAAGTCAGGTACTTGCCTTCGCGGCCGGCGAGTGGTGACGTGTTGACTCCGAACGTCATGCGGAGGACCGGCTCATCGACTTCGATTCGCGCCAGCGGGATCGGGGCCGCTGCATCGGCGATCGTGTCTCCGATCTCTACCTCGGGGAACCCGGCGACCACGAAGAGATCCCCCGCCACGCACTGTTCCACTTCGGTCCGACCCAAACCGCTGAACCCCATCAGGTGTGTGAGGCGGCGGCGCAGCGGCGGTTCCTCCTCATTCGAGTGACACAGCGCAACCTGGGTACCTCGCTGCATCGTGCCTTCCACCACCCGCCCGATTGCTAGTCGGCCGAGGTAGTCCGAAGCGTCGAGATTGGTAACCAAGGCTTGCAGGGGGCCGCTTGGATCGCCTGCGGGTGCCGGAATTGTCTCGACAATGGTGTCCAGCAGCGGCGCCAGGTCCGCCGCCTCGCCGGGGATTCCGACGCCACGTGCCGCTCTGCCCTCGCGGGCAATCGTTGAGACGATGGGAAACTCAATGTGATGATCCTCGGCGTCGAGGTCGAAGAAGAGTTGGTATACGTCGTCGGCGACCTCGTCCAGACGGGCGTCGGGACGGTCCACCTTGTTGATCACCACGACGGCGGGAAGGCCAAGTGTCAGCGCCTTGGAGAGCACGTAGCGGGTCTGCGGCATGGGGCCTTCTGCTGCGTCCACGAGAAGCAGGACTCCGTCAACAAGAGTCAACGCTCGCTCCACCTCGCCACCGAAATCGGCGTGGCCGGGGGTATCGACGAGGTTGATCCGCGTACCGAGCCATTCGACCGAAGCAGCCTTTGCGAGGATGGTTATCCCGCGCTCTCGTTCTTGATCGTTCGAGTCGAGGACCCGGTCCACGGGAGCCTCGTGCGCGGCAAACACGCCGGTGGCGCGCAGCATGGCGTCCACCAGGGTGGTCTTCCCATGGTCGACGTGCGCGATCAGAGCAATGTTGCGGAAAGCGGGAGTCACAGCGGCGGAGATAGTAACCGACACCCAAGCCTTGGGATGCTCGGGACGGTTGCCGCAATTCGGATGGAATGCGGAGCTGAAGTCTTGAGTGGGGTTCCGACCACCTAGGCGTGGGGAAACCTGTCGAGACCTAGTTCAGCGATGGTTCCCGCCATGCGCTTGCGGGTGCCGGGACCGACGGGCATGCCAACGCCGTCGGCGATCCGGTTCATCATCTCGAAGTTCCCGGTAACCGCAGCCGCATCCGCCGCAGCCGCCTTACCGAGAGTATCGACGACCGCGGTGCGCGCGTCCGCAATCCCGTTCCCAGAGAGCGTGGCACCTACGAAGCCGATCAGTTCTCTACCGCCCGGTAACAGGGGGTCGCCCTTGCCATCTGCGATGGGAAGGAGGTTGATCTGCTGGTTGGTTTCTTCGACGCTCCAACTGAGCATTCCGACATGGGCCAGAGTTCAGAAGAAACACTCATTGATGGCCGAGGTACGTGATGCCACCAACTCCGTCTGCGCTCTAGTGAGTCCGTGCGTCACAGCCGGATCGCTCATTTCCTCGTAGGTGAGGTACATCGGCCCATGGAGCATCTCCAGTGCAGCCATCTCAGCTGGGACCGCCGACAGTGACGTCGGGATCGTGGGCGGTCCAACCATCGGAACCCATGCTTTGGTGATAGTCGCCGGTGCTTCTGGGAGTTGCCGTGACGGCTCGCCGGCTGCCGCTTCGGGGAGAGGCTCGAGTTCCAGCTCTAGAGCCCGATGGAACGTATCGACCGTAGTCAGCTGTGACACGATCCCAATGAGTTCTACGTACTGGCTGGCGCTCAGGCCCCGGCTCTCCCAGCTGACGATCAGCTCCTGGGTAATGGCGGCCGGTTGGTGAGCAAGCAGGGCTGCGGCCTCAGTCGCAGCAGCCGGCAGCGCACCCCTTTCCGCTGACTCCCCCGATTCGTATGCGGCGCGTGCCACCGCGGCGATTGCTACTCGTTCTTCTCCGGTCCACCAGGTGCCGGGCGCGGCCAGTCGATGCCACACGTGGCGAAACGCCTCAGCCCGGTCGTCGTCCACCGGCAAGGGAGCGGTTGAGAAGTCAAACATGCCCGCCAAGCGTAGCTTGGCGCACCATGCGTAGCTCCCTGCCCAACGGGTAGCCGCAGCCTGTCAGGAGTGGAGTTCGAGGACATCTCCGTCGACTACGGCGTGTTCCGGTCCGACCTGCTGTCCGTCGAAGGAGGCCGTTCCCCACACACGGGCGTACTTGAGACTGCGGGCAACATCCTTGTGAACCAACCGGGCGACGTCGTGGACGGTTGCCCCGCGCCTGACGGTGAACGGGCGTGTCATGTCCGGCGGCTGTCCCGGGATCTTCGTGTACACCCGGACAACACCGAGATGACTGGTCAGCCATCGTCCGAGCTCCTCGAGCCCCTCGCCGGTCGCGGCCGACACGCCGATCCACGGATACGTATATCCGGTGAGTTCCTCGAAGACCACGACGTCGTCCTTGTACTCAGTCTCGATGTCGATCTTGTTGACCACGAGCAGCGTGGGCAGGTACACCGCAAACGGATCAGGGTCGTCGACTCCGCGCAGGATGTCGCCGTAGACCGGCCAGTCACTGATCAGGTGGACGTTGCGCTCCGCCAGGATCGCGTGCAGCGCTTCGACTCGATCGATGGTGCCGGCATGAGCCAAGTCCGCGACCAGGAGGCAGCAATCGGCCGGTTGGAGGGCATTGGCGATCCAGGGGATGGGATGCTCGGGGGCGAGCGAGGGCAGATCGACCAACTGCAGATGGATGTCGTCGATCAGCATCATGCCCGGTTGGGGGTATTGAGTGGCAAAGGGGTAAGGCTCCGACGCCGAATGTGATCCTGTCACTCGCGAGTGCAGAGCTGATTTGCCGCTGTTGGGCGGCCCCAGCAAAGCCACCTGAGCGGCTCCGTCTGGCTTGATGACCGTTGCCGGGCCAGAGCGGGCGCCGCCCTTCTTGGGGCCGGCGAGCTGTTCGCTGAGCTCCTTGATCTTGGTCTTGATATCGGCGCGAATGTGCTCGGTGCCCTTGTGCTTTGGGATGGTGCGGTGCATCTCCCGCAACAGCTCGAGCCGCTCTTCCGGATCGCGGGCGCGTCGAAACGCAGCCTCGGCAGCTTTGTAGGCGGGCGTCACGTTCGCCGGCATAGCGTCATGATATTCGCCTCGAAACTCCCGTTCTTCGAAAATCCATTGTCGTCAGTGACAACCGAATGGCTAGGGTATGGAGAGCCGCATAGCGGCGACTCGCCCCTTTCTCCTGAGATACCGTCCACCCGGGTTGAGGCCGAGTCAGATTTGAATAGTTGGACGGGCAAGGGGCGTACGCTCAGAATGAACATCTATGTAGGGAATCTTCCCTTCTCTTCCACCAGTGCCGATCTCGAGGACCTCTTCGGTCAGTATGGGCAAGTCGACTCGGCGGCCGTGATCTCGGACCGGGAAACCGGGCGTTCTCGCGGGTTCGGTTTTGTGGAAATGGCAAGTGACGACGATGCTCGCCGCGCTATCGAGGAGCTCGACGGCTCCGATCTCGGCGGCCGGAATCTCAAGGTAAACGAGGCACGCCCCAGGCGTTAGGAATACGAAAATCCGCAAAGGGAGGGAGCTTGCTCCCTCCCTTTGGCTATGTCATCTGGAGAACTCGCCCGATCCGGTATATCCTGGCACCATGCTGACTTCCGAGAGATCAGGAGCGCTGGAATTACCCGAAGGTCTGATCTCGGCTGAGCTTCGCCAGCGTATCGAGCAAGCTCCCCGCAAGGCACTCATCAGCAGCAGCTATCCGTACGACTTCAAGCTGGGACGCAGGGAGTACGAGGCGGAAAAGCGGCTTTTGCAGATAGAACTTCTGCAAGTGCAGCGGTGGGTCGAGGAGACGGGGCAACGCTTGCTCCTCATCTTCGAGGGCCGTGATGCCGCCGGCAAGGGCGGAACCATCAAGCGGTTCAACGAGCACCTGAACCCGCGGGCGGCTCGCGTGGTGGCGCTTCCCAAGCCCACCGAGAAGGAACGTGGCCAGTGGTTCTTCCAGCGGTATATCGAACGACTCCCCACCGCAGGAGAGATGGTGTTCTTCGACCGCTCCTGGCACAACCGGGCGGTTGTCGAGCCGGTGATGGGCTTCTGCACGCCCGAGGAGCATCGGGTGTTTCTGCATCAGGCCCCGCTGGTGGAGGAGATGCTGGTCGAGAGCGGCATAACACTGTTCAAGTTCTGGTTCTCGGTGAGTCGCGAGGAGCAACTCCGCCGCTTCCTGTCTCGATCGCACGACGCCCTCAAGCAATGGAAGCTGAGCCCCGTGGACGTCGAGTCGTTGGGCAAGTGGGAGGAATACACCCAGGTTAAGCAAGCCATGTTCATGGCCACCGACACGGAAATCGCCCCCTGGACTGTGGTTCGGTCCGACGACAAGAAGCGGGCGCGGCTGGCAACGATGCGCTATTTCCTCAGCAAGATGGACTACCCGGAGAAGGACCGGGAGAGCATCGGGATTCCCGACGTCAGCATCATCGGTCCGCCGCGGGCGATCTATCTCGACGACACGTAGGGAGCATTTCGCGAGCCGGGCATGTCGAATGGTTCGCAGCCCCATCTGATCGCTAGCCTGAGCTAGGCGGCGCGGCAGCGCGCAGGCGCACGAAGCGCCTTGGACCAAGCGATGCGCCGCACGGAGCGGTCGAAGATCGCGGCACGAAGAGCGTCCAGACCGCTTCCCTGCGGGGCAGAGAAGGGGTAGACGATGGCGGGTTCTCTAGTTTCTGGACGACGGATACGGCTGGCGGTGACCCTGGCCTTGGTCTCCTCGGTGCTCGCCTTGTCGGCTACGGCGAGTGTGCATGCCGCAGAGCCCGCGGCTGATCATTTGTTGTTGTCTGAGTTTGCGGTGACGCCGACTGCTGGTGAGTTTGTTGAGATCTTCAATCCGACGGATGCGACTGTTGATTTGACGGATGTGTATCTGACGGATGCGACGTTTGCTGGTGGTCCGACGTACTACTACCAGATTGTTACTGGTGGTGGCGGTGGCGGCGGTTTTGGGGATTTCCATGCGAGGTTCCCGGCTGGTGCTTCGATTGCGGCGGGGGAGTATCAGACCGTTGCTTTGAATGGTTCGGATGACTTTTTGGCTGCCTATGGCGTGGCTGCGACTTATGAGTTGTATGACGACGCTGGGGCGGCTGATGGGGTTCCGGCGATGTTGGAGGCTACGGCTGGTTCGATTGGTGGTCAGGGTGGCCTGTCCGATGGGGAGGTGCTGGTCCTGTATTCGTGGGATGGCGCCACTGATTTGGTGCAGGACCATGACTATGTGGTGTTTGGGGACAAGGCCGAGGCGGTTGATAAGACTGGTGTGGCTATTGATGGTCCGGATGCGGGGACTGATACGTCTGCGTATTTGCCGGATACTTCGGTTGCGTCGCAGGATGCGGTGGCTCCCGATCAGGTGCATACCTCTGGGTTGTCCTGGCAGCGGGCTGATCTGACCGAAGGGGTGGAGACTCGTACTGGTGGCAACGGCGTCACCGGCAACGACGAAACCTCCGAAGCCAGCTCGGTTACGTGGGGAGAGACCGTACCCACTCCGAACGCCGCAACCACTCTGCCGCCTCCGGCGGCCGGTGGGGGCCTGGCGCCCTTGCCACCGCTCGGTGCGTGTGGTGACCCGTTCACCGCGATCTACGAGATCCAAGGTGCCACCGGTGACGGGGCGTTCGAGGATGGAACACCCGCCCTGACCGAAGGTGTCGTTACCGGCATCTTCGAAGGCTATGGCGGTTACAACATCCAGGACGCCACCGGTGATGGTGACGCCGCCACGTCGGACGGCATATTCGTCGCGGCGGATACAGCCGGAGTCACGGTTGGTAACACGGTTCGGATCGTAGGACGGACCATGGAACTGTTCGGGCTCTCCGAGATCACCGGAGTCGAGGGATTCCTCGACTGCGGCGCCGGTCCGGCGATCGCCCCAACGGTTGTCGACCTTCCCTTGACTGCCGCAGAACGCGAGCCGTTCGAAGGCATGCTGATCACGCTGAGCGACACGATGGTTGCCACCGATACGTACAACCTCCCGAACTTCGGTGAGGTGTGGATTGCGGCGGACATGGTTGTGCGGCAGCCCACCAACGTGTACTCCGTCGGTGATCCTGCGCTGCAGGATCTCGCCGACGAGAACATGGCACGGGCGATCATCCTCGACGATGGTTCGACGTCGACCCCGGCCGAGGTTCCCTACCTGCCGGCCGGTGGTACGTTGCGACTCGGTGATACAGCTTCGACCGTGACGGGCGTAATGCACTACAGCTTCGGGCAGTTCCGCATCAACCCGACCGTCCCGGTGACGTTCACCGAAAGCAACCCAAGGCCGGCTGCGCCCGCTGTCGGTGGTGATGTGACCGTTGCGACATTCAACGTCCTCAACTACTGGACGACGTTGGGTGGTCGTGGCGCATCGACTGCCGAGCAGTTGGACGAGCAAACCGAGGGTCTGGTGGCTGCCATCATGGGTCTCGGTGCCGACATAATCGGTCTCCAGGAAATGGAGAACGATCCAGCGCACACACCGATCACCACTCTCGTCGCTGAGTTGAACGCGGCTGAGGGCAGCACTGTGTGGGCCTGGGTCGGTGAGGTCAACTACTACAACGACTACCCGATCCGCAACGAGATCATCTATCGCATCGGAGCGGTTGATCCACTAGGTGATCCGCTCACGATCGAGGATCCGGCGTTCGACGACATCGCTCCCGGCGGCACCAGCCAGCTGGGCCGGCCCCCGGTGGCACAAACGTTCATCGCGAACGGCGAGAAGTTCACCGTTGTGTCGAATCACTTCAAGTCGAAGAGTTGCACCGCCTCCAGCGGTGACGACGCCGACATGGGTGACGGCCAAGCCTGCTACAACGCCCGGCGCGTCCTGCAGGCGGAACGTGTTCTCGAGTTCGTCGGTGCGCTGCAGGCCTTCACCGGAGACGACGATGTAATCGTGCTCGGCGATCTGAACGCCTACATGGCCGAGGATCCCATTCTGGAGCTCGAGACAGAGCTGACGAATGTGTTCGCCGAGATGAATGATGATCCCTACACCTACAACTTCTTCGCCGCCTCTTCGGCGCCATGGATCGGCCGAGGCAATCTCGACCACATCCTGGTGACCCCCGAGATGGCGTACAAGGTGTCCGGTGTAGAGGCATGGAACATCAACGGTGACGAGCCGAACATGCTCGGGTGGAATACGCCGGCGTTGTCGGCACCGGGTCCGTATCGTTCGTCGGATCACGATCCGATCGTCATGGGCATTCGTACCCCGAGTCCGTTCACCGATACGGTGGGCAATATCTTTGCCGACGACATCTTCTGGGTGGCGCAAGCCGGCATCACCTTCGGATGTAACCCGCCGGTGAATGACGAGTACTGTCCAAACGACCTGCTGACGCGTGGTCAGCTGGCGGCGATGTTCGTGCGGGCGTTGTATCTGCCGGCGTCGGCGACGGACTACTTCACGGATGATGACACGTCGATCTTCGAGGATGACATCAACGCTCTGGCGGAGGCGGGGATCACCCTCGGCTGCAATCCGCCGGCCAATGACAACTACTGTCCGAACGATTCGCTGACCAGAGGGCAAATTGCTGCCTTCTGGCATCGGGCGCTCGGGTAGAAGCAGCTAGGCAAGAGGCGGGCCGTCTCCGGGCAACGGAGGCGGCCCTGCCGCGCCATGTGGCAATCCGCGGTGCGCGACGGCAGCGAATCAATGTCATGCGATCACCTGAATCAGTTTGGGA
>JASJEG010000072.1 GCA_030064765.1 Acidimicrobiia bacterium
GGTGGGATCGCCGAAGTCGAGGATTTGGATGCGCTCACCATCGCCACCGGGGTCATCGCCCTTACGATCGGCTACGGGCTGTGGTGGAACTACTTCGACTCGCTTGGTCGGAGGATTCCGCAAACCGGGAGCCGCTCGTTCGCCACGTGGCTCTTCGCCCATTTCCCGCTGCAGATGGCCATCGCCGGCGGCGGGGCCGCCATGGTCAGCCTCGTGGAGCATGCCGGTGATGGCCGGACGCCGGCCGCAACGTCGTGGCTACTGGTCGGAAGCGTGACCGCTGCGCTGGCCGGCATTGCATTGGCGGCGCGGTCTCTGCCCGATGGAGAATTCCCGCCAGGCGTGCTGCGTGCCCAGGCGCCCACGTTTGCGGTGGCGGCTGTGGCCATACTCGCAGTGGGTGCGGCCCGTCCGTCCCCGATCATCCTTGTGTCAGCCGTCTCGGCGTTGCTGGCGCTGACCTGGCTACGGCTGTTCACTCTCTTCTTGGCCCAGGGCGGGCGTTTGCGAGTCCTCGACCAGGGAGCAATCGAACGCGAGTGATTGCGGACGAGTACCCGGTCGCTCGAGCCCAGCTGGCACTTCGTTTCGGGGAGTTGTTCGGCGGTCCTCTGCAATAGTGCGGCGGTGCGGAAGCGGCCGCGGGTACCTAGCGGAGCGCCCCCAACTGCTCCCAGTGGCGGGCCGCCTCGACGACGAGTCCCGCAAGGACTATGGCTAAAGCTATGAAAGCGAGGACAGCGCCTGACACGGTGCCCAGGACGGCAGCGGCGCCCAGCAGTACGACCACAACCGAGAAGCGCTCCCAAGCCATGTGCCCGGTGAGTCGCAGAGTCATGAGCGCCTGCGCCCCGAGGAAGGCGGCGAGTCCACCGAAGAACGCCCATCGTGCCCCGGCGTCGAGCGCAGCCTCGGGATGCGCAAGCAGCTCCTCTGTTCCCACCGCAAAGAGGATGACGCCTGCGACGAGTGGATAGTGACCGACGGTGTATGCATCGCGGGCGAGTCTGCCGAGGGCCGTCCCCGATGCTTGTTTGAGCGATCGCTCCCCGATTGGGAACAGCCAGTCGAAGTACGACCACCACATAGCCAGGACCATGACGATCATTGCGGTTCCGGCAACGTAGAAGTCGGCCGTCCCTGGGTGATCGACGGTGCCCAGCCCAATCGCGATGAGCGCTTCGCCGAGGACGATGATGACAAACAGCCCGTGTCGCTCTGCGAAGTGGGCGGGGTTGAGGGTGAACTGGTAGCGGCCGGCCGCCAGTGCGCTCACGAGGTTGACAACGACCGCGCCGATCCATAGCCAGGTTCGGGCATCACCTTCGAAGAAACCTCCGATGAGCACCAGAGTCGCCCCTGCCAGCATGCGGGGGATGTAGGCAAGCATCCCGGCGGCGCTCTCCCGCGTCGCATGGACCAAGCCGAATACCCCGGCCAGCACCATGACCCCGAAGTACCCGGCGCCGAAAGACAGCCCATCGTCGCCCCAGGCTCCCTGGACGGCCACTGCCAGTACGAAGGTTCCCGCAGTCGCAGCCAACAGCACGAGCCGCGGGCGCAACTCGTCGAAGTCGGCCTGGCCGGCGAGCCACGTGAACTGGGACCAGGCCCACCACAAGAGTGCCAGGACTACGGCGGCTCTCCACAGCGTCGGCCAGTCGAGGTGGCCGTGGATCGAGGCCACAACCTGCGTGATACCGAACACGAATACCAGGTCGAAGAACAGCTCGACAAAACTGGCGCTGCGATCCTCGGTCAAGGGGCTGCGGATTTCGGACGTGGCGCTGCGATCTTCAGTCATGGGTCCGGGATCATAGACGGAGGGGAACCCAGTCGACCACGCGATCGTCATTGCGCCGGGAATAGCCTGCGGCGGGTTCATGCGCCCTGGCAGCCATGGCGGGATCAGCCCTCCGCGATCACTTCCATCATCGGGAACTCATAGTCTCCGTAGAGGCGGGGATCGGGCAAGCCGGTGTTCGCGGCGAATTCCTCCATGAAGACATCCATCCGGTATGCAACGCTCATTCCGTTGACGTCGAACGTGCCTTCGAGCCGGCGTTGTCCCTCTAGGTCCAAGAAGAAGCTGCCTGGTTGATCGTTCCCCGGCGCGGGAAGGACGTAGCTTCCGGTCAGCTCGAGATCGAACTCGTTGGCCGAATCCGCACACCCACCACCGGTGTAGCTGCCGTCGACACTCTTGAGGAAGCCCTGTGTGGAGGGTGAGACGAAGTGCATGAACCCGGTGGCGGAGCCGTCCTCATTGAGCGTCACTTCGAGCGTCTGCCCATCCTGGCGACAGGAGTCAGGGGAGAAGGACCAGGAAATGGTGTAGGTCCCCTCGCCGGCGTAGGTTCGCGGGAGAGGGAAGGCATCCTCATCGTCCTTCGGCTCCTCGGTGGTTGTGGTCGTGGCAGCGGTGCTGCTGGTCGTCGTAGACGAAGGTTCGCTAGTAGTGGTTGAGCCCAGTGCCACCCACTCCTCGCTGATCTTCTCGATCTCGTGAGCGCACTCCAACTCGTGTAGCGGGTCGACCGGCGCATACTCCGGAGTGACAAAGGCTGCGCCGTAGCCTCCTTTTCCGGCAAGCACGTACCAGCACCCACCCGGTGGCTCATCCGTGTGGAACTGCACCCAGTTGCCCCGCAGAATCGCATCGAGGATCTGGCGTCCGGAGTAGCCACGAGCACCCAACTCGAGAGTGACTTGCGTGATCAACTCGGTCTGCTGGAGAGCGAGCTCCTCCCATGGCGTCAGCGGGTCATCCGCTCTGAGCTTTGCCATCCTGGTCTCGAACGCGGTGGGGGCGCCGGAATGGATGTCGCTCAGCTGCCCCAGTCCTGGGACGCGAGCATCCTGCGGCTCATCGTCGGCCGCCAGGGTCAGCGCTGAGCTACGAGCAGGGATCGCGGCAGCTACCGCGACGCCCAATCCCAATGCCTGCGCCTCGGCAACAGTCAGCAGTCCGGCGGGTTCGTTGGCCGGCTGCAGTGGAGATCCGTTGGCATCGGCGATTTCGCCGGCGGCTTGGATGCGGCCGTGCGGAGCCGCTTCGATGATCTGTCCAGCGGAGTACCCAGCGTCGAGGCTCCACGCCACAACGTAGAACGCCTCACGGTCGCTTCCCCATTGGTCGACGAGAGCTTCCGCCGCAACGCTCGCAGGACTGGCGTTGTCTCCGGGCGTTTCGTCGGTGACGGTGTCTACTTCCGCGTCAGTCCCACCGCAGGCGGCAGCAAGCGTCAACAACCCAACAACCCACCAAGTCCTCGAGCCCATTGGACATTCCCCTCGGCCGGCGACACGCAACTCGACCAATCATATGACCGCCAAACACCGTCCGAATAGGGCCGACCGGCTCGCTGCGGCCCAAGCTGGGTGGGCGGCCTGGGGGGCGTCGAACGACAGGATCGGCCGGTCTGATGGCCTTACAACAGCCCGGCGCGGACCCGTGAAGGGCGAGTCCGCATGCAGGATCCGCCGTGCGCCATAGAGGACTGATCTGATCGGTTGACATCCTCGAGTCCTGTCCGAACCCCGGCGGGGGCCGATCCGCGCCGCTGTTGCGTCGGGAGTTGGGGCGTTTGGCTGGCTTCCAGGCTTCGTTGAGGTCGTGGCGCGAGAGTGAGCATCGATGAAAGGTTCGGTGTTCTCATGAGCCAGTTTCTGCCGTATGGTCAGGATATGGAAATCCGGGTGCTCGGCCCGATGGAGGTGGTCGCCGACGGGAATCCGGTTTCTATTGGCGGCCCCAAGCAACGGCTAGTGCTCGCCCTCCTGGTTGTTGCCGACGGTGCTCCTTTGAGCGTTGACACGCTGGTTGATCGGGTGTGGGGGGATGCGCCGCCGGGCGACGCTCCGAGCTCGATTCACACCTATGTCTCGCGGCTGCGCTCCGTGTTCGGTGATCGGCTGGAGCGGACCGGTGCGGGCTATGCGCTGCGGCTCGAGGCTGATGAGGTGGATGCCCGTTGCTTTGAGCGGCTAGTGGGCGACGGTCGCGGTCTTCTGAGTGGTGATCCAGAAGCGGCTGCTCGGGTTCTCCGGGAGGCGTTGGCGCTGTGGCGGGGGCGGCCGTATGCGGATCTAGCCGATGAACTAACCCTGCGCCCCGAGGTCACACGGCTGGAGGAGTTGCGTGTCGCCACGGTGGAGGATCGGGTGGAGGCCGATCTTGCCTTGGGTCGCCACGCCGAGTTGGTGTCCGAGCTCGAGGTATTCACCGCAGAGTATCCGTTCCGGGAGCGGTTCCGATCGCAGCAGATGCTGGCGCTGTATCGGGCCGGCCGGCAGGCCGAGGCACTGCGGGCCTATCAGAGCACCCGCACCGTGTTGGTCGAAGAGCTGGGAATCGACCCGTCCCCGGAGCTACAGCAATTGGAGGAGCGGATCCTCCGCCAGGACCCTGATCTGGAGGTCGATCTTGCCCCGCGCGTAGAACAGGTTGCGTTGCTATTCACTGACTTGGAGGATTCGACTGTTCTGTGGGAGCTCCATCCCGCAGCGATGCAACCGGCCCTGCAGCTTCACGATCGCTTGCTGGACGACGCGGTCGTTGCGGGTGGCGGCCGGGTCTTCAAACGAACGGGTGACGGGATCTGCGCTGCATTCGCTGATGTGGTGTCGGCGGTCAAAGCCGCCGAAGAGATTCAACGTTCGCTGAGCACGGCCGACTGGGTCGACACACCGCCACTAAAGGCCCGGATCGCCGTCGACACCGGCGAGGCGGAGTCCCGAGGTGGAGACTATTTCGGGCCGGTTATGAACCGGTGTGCCCGGATCATGGCCTCGGGTCACGGCAGCCAGACCTTGCTAACCGACGAGTCCGTCAAGGTGCTGACGGATACCCCGGACGGGTGGCAGGTCAAGGCTCTGGGTGAGTTCCGGTTCAGGGGATTGGGTCGCCCGCAGGCGGTGTATCAACTGGTGGTTGAGGGTTTGCCTGCTGAGTTTCCGCCTTTGCGGATCGATCGGATGCCGCCACCGTTGCCGGGTACTGCGTTCGGACGGTCGGTGCGGGGCCACGAGTTGCGGGAGCAGATCGGCGCAGGGGACTTCGGAGTCGTGTATCGGGCCTACCAGCCGTCAGTAGGACGCGAAGTCGCCGTCAAAGTGATCCGTCCCGAATACGTCGACCAGCCGGCGTTCATCCGACGCTTCGAGGCTGAAGCGCAACTGGTGGCTCAGTTGGAGCACCCACATATCGTCGCCTTGTACGACTATTGGCGAGATCCCGACGGTGCCTATCTGGTGTTCCGCTGGCTTCGGGGTGGCAGCCTGCGAGCCGCGTTGGACCGGGGACCGTTCCACCTGGAAGCCGCCATCGAGCTGTTAGAGCAGGTGGGCGGTGCGCTTTCGTATGCCCATCGCCAAGGCGTTGCACACAGAGATCTGAAACCCTCCAACATCTTGTTGGATGAGGAGGGCAACGGCTATCTGACCGATTTCGGGATTGCCGCCCGTTTGGCGGACGCCTCAGAGGCGGGACGTCCCTATGCGACTTCGCCGGCGTATGTACCACCGGAGGAGTTGCGTGGCGAGCCCCTGACCGTGGCTTCCGACATCTACGGCCTGGGGCTCTTAACGTTCGAGTTATTGACCGGGCGTCCTCCCCCAATGGACGGTCCGCTGCCTGCTCCTAGTTCGCTGGCCCTGCAACTACCAGCGGCGGTGGATGAGGTGATTACTCGAGCCACCGCCGAGCTACCCGCAGACCGCTACCCGAATGTGGACGAATTCCTCAACGCACTGCGCCAGTCGCTTGGGGCGATTCCTGTAACCGAAGAGACAGCGTTCACCCACGTGCGCAATCCGTATAAGGGTTTGCATGCATTCGGGGAGGTCGACGCTGCTGACTTCTTCGGGCGAGACCAGACGGTGACCGAGCTGCTGGCGGCGGTGGGGGAGCACCGGCTAGTGGCTGCGGTAGGTCCGTCAGGCAGCGGCAAGTCTTCGGTGGTGCGGGCCGGATTGATCCCGGCGCTACGAGCCGGCGGGTTACCGGGGTCGCGGGAATGGTTGGTCACCACCATGTTCCCCGGTGCGCACCCCTTCGAGGAACTGGAAGCCGCCCTGCTGCGGGTAGCTACCGACGCACCAGCCAACCTGGACGAGTTACTGCGGTCTGATGAGCGGGGGCTGGTGCGTGCCAGCAAGCAGCTGTTCTCCGACGACATGACGGTTGTGTTGGTGATCGATCAGTTCGAGGAGCTGTTCACCCTCACCCGCAACGATGAAACCCGACGGCGGTTCCTCGAAGCCCTGGTAGAGGTGGCATCCGACGAACGAAGCCGCCTCCGAGTAGTGCTGACGCTACGAGCAGACTTCTTTGACCATCCGTTGCAGTATCCCGATTTCGGGGACCTGTTGCGCACTGGCTTGGTGACCGTCACCGCGATGAGCGACCAAGCGCTAGCCGAGGCAATCGAACGACCAGCCAGCGGGGTCGGGGTCCGGCTCGAAGCAGGTCTCGTTGACCACATCGTTTCAGATGTGCACGATCAACCCGGGGCCCTCCCGCTGCTGCAATACGCCCTCACAGAACTGTTCTCCGCCCGCCACACCGACCTGTTGACCATCGAAGGCTACCGGGCAACGGGCGGAGTCAAAGGGGCTCTGGGTAGACGGGCCGAAGACCTTTACGCCGGCCTGGATGAGGCGGTGCAGCAAGCTGGCCGACAGCTGTTCCTACGCCTCGTCACGGTATCCGAAGACCGAGAAGACACCCGCCGCCGGGTCCGGCGCAGTGAAGTGGAGGGCCTGGCCGATTCAAGGACCATCGGTGAGGTTCTAGATGTGTTCGGGAAGCGCCGGCTGGTGTCGTTTGACCGGGACCCGGTCACCCGCGGACCGACCGTCGAGGTGGCCCACGAGGCGTTGCTGACCGAGTGGGCCCGCTTGGCCGGCTGGATCGATGACCAACAGGAGGGCCTGTTGTTACATGGGCGGTTCCGGGGGGCGGTTGACGAGTGGATCGGCTCAGCCCGGAGTGCCGACTTCCTGCTCTCCGGCGGCCGGCTGTCCCAGTTCGAGGCTTGGGCCGACAACACCGACCTAGCCCTCGCAGCCGACGAACAGGAGTACCTCACCCTCAGCAGAGACAAACAGGTCCGGGATCGCACGAGACGTCGCAGGCTGCGCCGGGGAATCATGAGCGGCTTCGCTCTCGCCACGGTCATTGCAGTTGGGTTGGCCATATTCGCCTTCGGCCAACAACACGAAGCGGACGAAAGCGCCGCTGTAGCCCGGATAGAGGAACTCGCCGCCGAGTCGGCCGCTGCCCTCGGATCCGATTCCCAGCTGGCCATGCTGCTAGCCCTGGAAGCGGTCGGGTTGGCCGAAGGCAACCACCCTGATCAGCTCCTGAAGGCGACGACTGCCTTGCATGAGGCAGTCAACAGCAACCGGCTGGTCAAGGCGTTCGGTCCAGAATATCAGGCCTTTGCCTTCGATCTGGCCAACGAACGCATCTACCTGTTCGGCGACGAAGGCAACGCCGTTACCGAGCTCATTGATGGTCGATGGACCGATGCAACACCCCTCGACTGGCTCCCGGACGCACCCCAGGCGTACTCGGGTGGTCTCGAGGAGATCAAAGGTGTCATCGACCCCAAAGGGGAGACCCTGGCACTCGTTCGTCAATTCCCCAGGAACGCGACGGGGGGTGAGCGACCTGGAATGTATGCGTCGATGTCGCTGTGGGACCTGGCCTCGGGCGCCCAGATCGCCACCACCGAGGAGGCCCAAGAACTGTGGATCGACGCCCCTGGTGACGAAATGATGCTCGGCTTCGGCGACGATTGGACCCAGCCCCTCCTCACCACCTCCGGATCACATGTGGTCGAGACCGCTCTGGAGGCGCTGCCCGGCGTTACCGATGTGTCGGTGGAGGGTTTCGGGACCGAAGAAGAACCGTGGACTGTGCAATTCGTCGATGTGTCCCGGCCCATCGAGCATCTCGCAATCTGGGCTCCGCAGCGCCTCTGGCTCGACGACCCGGCGGCGAGCTTCGTCGTGCGGATTTCGCCAGACGACAACCCAGGGAAGCAACTGTCAGGCGCCGACACCGAGATGTTCGTCGACGCTGTTCAGTCGATGCGTCCCGGTGTTGCCATGTCGGTCGTCGGGTCGGGGACGGAATCCGATCCCTGGATCGTTCTACCAGAACCGGAGAGCGCTGTGGCGCCCCCATGGCTGGCACTGGACGGGGACGGGACCCACGACGACTTGCCGTTAAAGTCCGTGCTCGGAGCCGGTCAATACCCGCATCTCCAGCGGATCGTCTTCAGTCCCGACGGGACCCGCTTGGGTACGGTCTCATTCCAACTCGGAGTTCATGTTCTCAACGGCCGGACTCTCGAGGTTGAGCAAATGTTCGAGTTTGAGGATCCTCCGCCGGCCTTTCTTGCAAGCGGTGTTGAGTTCAGCCCCGACGGACGGCACCTTGGGGTTGCTTCGCGCTACGTCGAAAGGCCCTTGCTGTGGGATCTGGAGACGGGCGAATCGACGTTCATCAGCGAGGAACCTTGGGCGGGCCATTTCAAGGACGTGGCCTTCTTCGACGACGGTCGGATGATCATCACCGGCCAGTTTGGGGCGACCGCGGTGTGGGACCCGGTCTCGGGCGAGTACCTGTACGGCGCCCCAGTGGAGTGGACTGATGGATTCTGGTCGGTCGATGTTCACCCTGTCGGGGTCTTTGCGTTAGGCGGGGCCGACGGCGACGTGTTGGTTTTCACCGACGATCCTGTCTACAGGACCGCGGTGCCTCTGCTGACGTTGCGAGGGCACACTGGAGTAGCCCGTGTCGAGTTCGGGCCGCAGGGCCGCTACCTGGCCAGCGCCCACGAAGGCGGCGGGGTCTCTATCTGGGACGTCACGGGAACCGGGCCGGGCGAGCTCCTGGCCTTCGAGGTGCCGGATCTCTACCACACGGATTGGTCGCCCGACGGGCGTACGATCGCCGCGACCGGCCCCGAGGGGGGGCTGACGACCGTTGATGTGGAGACCGGGGAAGTCACCGAATACCCGACGTTCGCGATCAATGTGCCGCCCTCTCCCGAAGAAGAGCACGAAGAGGCACCAGATCCGGACGAGGGCCTACGTGAGTGCTACTTGCCGGGAGCCGCCTTCGCTCCGGATGGCGACCGGCTTGCTGCCTCTCTCGAGTGCGAGCACGGTGGAGGTACCGCCGTCGTGAACCTGGCTACGGGCGCTGCACATCTGCTGAGCGAAACACCGGCCATCGACATCTCGTGGAGCGCCGATGGCTCACGAATCGCCGCGTCGTTCAATGGACAAGCCATCGTCTGGGATGCTGCGACCTACGGTGAGGTGTTCGCCTATGTTCCATCGCAGGAGCCCGAGGAAGACGAAGAGGAGCCTCCCCAAGACGAGCTCGATCCGATCATCGACAACGCCATTGCCATGAGCCCGGACGGAAGGTTGCTAGCCGCCCAGATCGAACTGTGGTCGACGACTGAAGGTCATGTCAGGGTCTGGGACGTCGACCGCGGTGACCTGGTGGGGGTGTTCAGTGGCTGCGCACCGGCAAGGTGGGGCTTCGGTTCGCTGCAGTTTCTCAGCGACGGCGCATTGCTGTGCGCGGGTGCGGATCTACAGGGAAGGCTGAGTGGTAGCGGGATCTGGGATCCGCTCTCCGGGGAGTTGCTGGAGGAATTCGACGGGCACGCCGGTGAGGTCTTTGCGGCGGCTCCCAGCGGGGACGGGAGCCTGATCGTCACCGCTGGCCCCGATGGCACCATTGTGCTTTGGGATGGGAGGACACGCGACCGTTTGGCCATCATCGAGTATCCCGGAGGCGATGTGATCGACGTGAAACTGAGTCACGACGGTACCCGGATGGCGACGACGGACTGGGACTCAATCGTGCGGGTGTGGGCGCTCGACGCCGGCGAGCTCGTCTCGATCGCCGAAGACCGTTTGGTCCGGTCCTTTACCCCGTTCGAGTGCGAGACGTACGAGATCAGGTCGGATCGGTGTCCGGCTGATAGCTGATACTCTCGGTCTCGTTGCCGCCTCCGTACGGGTGAGACCCCGGGCGGAAGCCCGCAGCGGGATTGCTGAGCCAGCCCTGCATCGCCAACCCGGTTAGAGGTTGTTGCCTGGCCGCGGCATGATGGTGCCCGTGAGATCGAGACCCCAACCGTTCACGTTGGCCGTTGTGGCGGCGGTGGCGATCACCGCGGCTCTTCTAGTCGTGCTCGGCGGCGAGGGCGATGAGGCTGGGGGAGAGGCGACGGCGGACGAGATCACCGCGGTGGCCCCCTCCGTGACTGCGGCATCGCCGTCGGAGAGCGAGTCCGACTCCGTTGCGACCACTGAGCCTCCGTCCGCTACCGCCACGACAACCACCGTGGCACCGACTACCACCAGCACCGCTACAACCACAACGACTGTCCCGCCACGGACGACGACTACCACTGCGCCGCCAACTACTTCGTCGACTGGCTACGTCGCGATACCCAAACCCGAATCGGGGCCGAATACGGTTGCCCCGGGTGGCGCCCTCACCAAGCACCTGGCGGCTGACATTGCGGCCGCTTTCGGCCTGGATGTTGCGCGGGTGCAGGCGGCAATCGCCGTGGTGCAGCTTCCGTCCGAAGCTGGTGGGAATCCCGAAGGTTGGCTGGCGCCCGGCACCTACGAACCGGCCGGTGCCACTAGCGCAGGAGAGATCGTGCAGGCGATGGTGGAGCGCCGGGTGGCGCAGCTCGAAGAGCGCAACATCCCCCGCGAACAATGGCAGCGGGTGGTGACCGCCGCCTCCGTGATCGAGAAGGAGACCTACAACCAGAACGAGAAGCCCAAGGTGGCGCGGGTACTCGCCAACCGGCTCGCCGGAGGCGGAAAGCTGCAGATGGATTCGATCATTCTCTATCCGTTTCCCGAGGACCGCATCTTCACCACCAGCGAGGAGCGGGCGTCCGACCAGCCGTACAACTCATACCGGCACAACGGTCTCCCACCTACGCCGATCTCTTCGCCAGATGAGGTGTCCATCGACGCCTTCCTGGACCCGCCACCAGGCAACTGGTGGTTCTACGTGACGATCGATCTGCACTCGGGGGAGACCCGCTACTCCGTCACCTTTGAGGAGCACGAGGCCAATGTCGAGCTGCTCCGAGCCTGGCAAAGGGATAACCCGACTCCGTAGCCGGCGTTGCTGATTGTGGTTGGCTGCGACCTCGGATCTCGCTTGCAGCCAGCGCCGGCCCCTACTGCTCGATCTCCCGGATCGTTCGCGCCGGATTCCCCGCAACAACGGTGTCCGGCGGCACGTTGTGGCAGACCACGGCCCCTGCGCCTACGACGGCGTTGCGGCCGATCCGCACGCCCGGCAGCACAATGGCGCCACCTCCGATCCAGACGTTGTCCTCGATGGTGATCGGCTTCGCCACTTCCCAACCGTCGTTGCGGGTTGCTGCCTCCAACGGATGCGCCGCGGTGTAGAGCTGCACCATCGGCCCGATCATCACGTGATCACCTATGTCCACCCGGTTGTTGTCGAGGACGATGCAGGAGAAGTTCAAGTACGAGTGG
Organism: Acidimicrobiia bacterium; assembly: GCA_030064765.1. GTDB lineage: Bacteria > Actinomycetota > Acidimicrobiia > Spongiisociales > UBA5794 > JAAETI01. The sequence goes on from JASJEG010000072.1 coordinate 11,566, forward strand.
TCCCCGATGGATGTGTTGCGCCCGTAGGTGCAGTGGAAGGGCGGCTCGATGAGCGAGTTGGAGCCGATCTGGCCTAGCAATCGCTCGAGGATTCCTCGCCGGTCGCCGACATCTGGTGCGTCGTTGAAGAGTCGCAGCAATTCCTTGACCCGCTGCCGCTGAGCGTCCAACTCGGGATCGAAGAAGTTATAGAGCTCACCGGCCAGCATCTTCTGGTGGTTGGTCTTCGTCGACATCCTGTGGCTCCTGCCTAGGGTGAGCTGGGTAGGCGGCTGCCCCGAGGCAGACCGATCCAACGTGGGGTGCGCCGCATGTACTCCTCGTACGCGTCTCCGTACTTGGCAACCATGTTCTGCTCCTCCTCGGGGATGGCGAGCCACCACACGATCCAATCAATGAAGGCGAATAGCAGGAACAACCACGATGTCGCAGCCACGCCGATCCCCGCGAACACGAGAACGCGGGACACGTAAATGGGATGACGGGAGAAGGCATAGATCCCGTTGGTCATCGGCGCATCGAGAGGTGCCGTTGCGAACACAAATGAGCTAGCGGCTGCCATCGCCGTGGCTACGGCACACAGCATCAGACCAAGGTAGAGCCATCCCGAACTCGACTCCAACGGGACGAACAAGGAGTAGAGGAAGGTGAGGGGCATCAGGATGGCGTGGTCGACGATGGCGGCGGTCCGAATCCCTGGTCCTGCTTCATCGAGATCCGGCTCTCCTTCCATCCTGGCGTCGGCTGTCTTGCTGTCGACAAAGAAAGGGAGGAAGGAACCTGCGTAGTACACCGTCAGCAAGATCCACGCATTCCACAGTCCGAAGTCGAAGTCTGGTACCAAATGCATGGGGCCTCCTCAACCAGAGCCCGCGAGTTCCCATCGTGCCACAGAGAGCGAAGGTCGAACAGACGGGCCGCCGATCGAATCCTACGAATCCACGTCGATGGGACGCGAGGCGATGGTGCAGGCTTGCAGCCGGCTGCAGGGATGCTCAGCGGCTGCGCAGCTTTGGATCGAGAGCGTCGCGGAGTCCGTCGCCGATGAAGTTGACGCTCAGCACCGTGAGAGAAATCATGACACCGGGCCAAACGACCCGCATCGGAGCAAGCTGCAAGTAGTCCTTGGCGTCGAACAGCAGCCGACCCCACGTCGGGAAGTCGGCCGGAAAGCCCAAGCCGAGGAACGAAAGCGCTGATTCGGTCAGAATCGCGGCGGCAATACCGAGCGCGGCAGACACCATGACCGGGCTGAGGACGTTCGGGACGATGTGGCGCATGACGATCTTGCGTTGGCGCGTTCCGATGCTGCGGGCTGCCAGGACGAACTCCTCATTCTTGATCGCCAGGACTTCGCCGCGCACGACGCGAGCAACCTGCATCCAGCTCGTGATTCCGATAACGACGACAACGAGGATGAAGATGCCGAGGTTGGGACCGAGCGACTCCTTCAGTGGCTCGCGAAACAGCGTGATCACGACCAGCAGCAGCGGCAGGATTGGGAGGGCAAGGAAGAGATCGGTGGTCCGCATCAGCAATCCGTCGAGTTTCTTGAAGAACCCAGCCAGCACGCCGACCGCCGTACCGACGAACACACCGAAGATCATGGCTGCGAATCCCACAGACAAGGAAATCCGACCGCCTGCGAGGACCCGGGCCATCACATCGCGGCCGATGTTGTCGGTTCCCATCGGATGATCCAAGGACGGGCCCTGGTTGGTGTTCGCAACGTCGATCTCGAATGGATCCACTCCGTAGATCAGCGGTCCGATGACAGTCGCGAGAGTGATGATGGTGAGAAGAATCAGGCCGGCAACCGCTCCCTTGTGGCGACGGAACTGGCGCCACACATCCTGGCCGAGCGAGCGATGCTCGCCGATGACCTCCCCGCCTTCGGGGATGACGGCTGCTTCGTCGGTTCGTTCTTGTGGCGTCGCCATAGCGACTCCTTGGGTCAGTCGTACCTTATCCGGGGATCGAGAACGCCGTACGTCAGATCGGCCATCAAATTCCCCAACACTGTCAACACGGCAAAGATGAACGTCAGAGTCTGAACCATCGGGAGGTCTCCTTGCCCGATGGCAACGATGAGCAGCTGGCCGATCCCATTTATCCGGAAGATCTGCTCGGTAATGATGGCCCCGCCGAAGATGGCGGCTATTTGGAGGGCGAGGAGCGTGACCACGGGGATCATGCTGTTGCGCATCACGTGCACGTTGATGACCCGGGATTCCGTCAAGCCCTTCGACCGGGCGGTGCGTACATACTCCTCGTGGAGGTTGTCGAGCACCGACGCTCGAGTGAAGCGGCTCAGGACTGCGGCGCTGTACATGGAGAGTACCGTGACGGGCATGATCATTTGTTTGATCTGGAACCAGATGCTGTCCCAACTCGTCCAGTCCACCGTGTGGGTGGTCGAATAGAACGATGGGAACCAGTCCAACCAGACGCTGAAGATCACGATGGCAAGCAGGCCGGTGAAGAACGTCGGCACCGAGTACCCGAGCATGGTGACGAACGTTCCAACGTTGTCGAACATCGAGTACTGCTTGTAGGCAGAGATGACACCGACGGGAATGGCGATGAGTGCGCCGATCACCGTCGACAATCCCAAGACCCACAGAGTCTGCGGGAGGCGCTGCACGATGACGTCGACTGCAGGCGCTCGCGACGACCAGGAGATCACCCGGGCCCGGTCCTCGCAATCACCTATGCAGACGTTGAAGATCTCGCCGATCCAGTGCAGCGGTTCGTTGATGAACATCAGCTGCATCCATTTGAGCCACTTGATCAGGAACGGGTCGTTGACGCCGAGAGATTCACGGATCCGCTCCTTGATCTCATCGGGAAGCGTCAACGGGAGCTGAGAGGCAGGGTCGCCGGGGGCGAGTTCGAGGAGAGCAAACACGATCAGGCTGATCAGAATCAGCGTCGGGATCGCAAAGAAGATCCTCCTGATCGCGTAGCGGCCCATCCGGTGCGCAGCCCCTTCCTAAGAGTTCGACAACATTAATGCAGGAGTGCCACCCCCG
>JASJEG010000073.1 GCA_030064765.1 Acidimicrobiia bacterium
TGAGAAGCCGAATGGTCGATTCCTCGATCGCAGTCTCGTTCTGGAGGCGCTGTGCAATGTCAAAGCCTGCCGCATGGTAGGTCTTGCCGACGTGGGCGGCCGGGTTCTTGCCGGCTGCTGCCTCCAAGCTCATCGGCCGATATGGCGTGATCAAGCCGCCGAACCGGTTGCCCCGTCCGACCTGACCATCGTCCCCGGCCTCGGCTGAAGTCCCGGTAAGGGTCAGATAGGCGCTGTCGTCTTGATCTGCCTGGTTGATCTTTGCGACCGTTCCCGCACCCAGTTCCTCGGCGGCGATTCGGCCGACGGTCAGCTCCACCTCGGCGATGACCGCGTCGTATTCGGCTCGGTTGAACACGCGCCTGGCGAGCACAGGACAAGCGACAGTCACATGCTTCGCCCCGTCGATTCGGGCTCCCATTACCTTGATGTCCCGCCCAATAGGTAGCTGCGAGCGGTATTGGTCGCTATTGAGAGTGGCTTCAACACGGTGCACGGTGCTCTCGAGCGGCGAGCGGGGCAGAGAAACCGCCGCAAACGAGGTGTCGTTGGCGAGTGGAACGTCTTCTTCCCGAGTGTTCACGACCGAGGCCAGGTCGGCCGAGGACTGATTGAGCCAGACTTCCACGTCGAAGGCTTCTGGAGTGGCGTCGGGGAGCAGCTGCAGCAACTTGGTCTTGTACTTCTTGGCGAGGCTCTCAGGGTCCGGCCGCCAATCTTGCAGGGAATCCGCCTTCCCGACGAGCACCAGGCGAGAGGCGCGGGTGTGCTCGCCACCGCCGAAACCCACATCCACCGAACCGGCGGCGAGGATCGCTTTGTCGACATTGAAGTGCTGCACCGCACCGGTGTGACTCAGATACTCGGTTGCCAGCTCCTTGGCTAGCTCTTCGGCGAGGTGATCGCAGATCGTGTCTGGATGGCCAACGCCTTTACGCTCGACGAATTCGACCGGTGGGGCATAGGCCTCGCGGCGCGTTATCGATAGCTTCATCTTTCCTCGGTTTTTGGGTGGGGGGATGGTAGTGGGGCCAGGTGGCCTAGCCCCAGCACCACCGAATCAAGATGATGAATCGGCAAATGACTCAGCTCTCTGAAGCTCGAAAAGCCTCACGCCACTTGAGTCGGCTACCCGACTGCAGGAGCCCGCCGGCATAGACCCTGCCCGCCAGTCGGACCAGGCCGTACGTGGTGACGACCATCAGCGCCAGGGATAGAGCTATCTCCCACACCAACGCATCCCCTCCTGCGATTCGTAGCGGCATCGTCATCGGGGCGAACATGGGTAGCAGAGAGGCGATGCGGAGCACCGGATTCTCTCCGGCAATGGAGAAGGACGCGACGAAGTACGCAGCCATGAGCATCAGTGTCAAGGGGAACGCGGCGTTCTGGGCTTCTTCCTGGCGGGAGACCAGGGAGCCTGCCGCGGCGTAGGCAACGGCATAGAAAGCGAAACCGAGCACATACCAGACAAAGGCCCACAGGAGCACTTTGCCGGCAGCCTCGGGTATCTCGAGGGCATCCTGCAGCGATAGGACGATGATTGCGACCACGCCGATCAAGAGGACTTGGGCAACACCGAGGATTCCGATACCGAGGACCTTTCCGGTCAGCAATTGGTGCGGCCGCACGGTGCCGAGCACCACCTCGACTACCCGATTCGTCTTCTCCTCGATGACGCCGATCAGGATCCAAGAGCCGTAGGTGATGATGGACATGAACAGGACAATGGTGGCGAAGAAGGCAAACGCCCGATCACCATCTCTGTTGTCGGCCTCCCCGGAAATGGACTCCACTTCGAATCCCCCGGCAAATAGCTCGGTGAGTGCGCTGGCGTCGACGCCGAGATCGGCAGCCTGTTGCGAGATGTCAAGGGAGGCGAGCACCGTGGCCACAAGAGTCGTCAACTGTTGATCGGTGCTGTTGTCGACAACGATCTTGCCTCCTGCATCGACAATTATGTCGACTTCACCGCTTTCGAGACCCGCTTCGGCATCAACCCTGCTGGGGTAGGAGATTGCGTCGACTCTGGCGGCATCGCCGGCGGCAGCATCAACTGTCCCGGCCAAGCCACTCGGTACTTCTCCAACAACTCCAATCGACCAGTCTTCCGCGGAGTCTGTATCGATGAACGTCGGGACGAGGATGAAGCCGACCACCAGCAGGACCGTCAGCCCGGTCGACAGCTGGAAGGCGCGGCTCGCGACCCGCTCCCAGAAGTCTCGCGCTGCCACGAGTCGAATCGCTTTCCAAGCATTCATTGCCCCACCACCTCTCGGAATACCTCCGACAGGTTTGGAGGAGTGAAGCTGAACTCCTGAACCTTGCCCAGTGCGCTCGCCCGGCGGATGAGCGGTTCGAGTGGCGTGTCGTCGTCGAGGCGCAGTGTGATCCGCCCATCGGTGATGGTCACAACCTCGAGATCTGCGAACTCACGATCCAAGCCGCTAACGGGGGCCGCCACCTCGATCTCGAGATACCGGTGGTGGGAGCGCGACCGCAGCGCCCGTACCGGTCCGGCGAGCACCACCTTGCCCGATGCAATGATGACGACGTCCTCGCACAAATCCTCTACCAAGTCGAGCTGATGACTGGAGAAGACGACCGCCGCTCCCGCCTCGGCTCTTTCCACCAAGATCTCGATCATGTCCTGGACGCCAATTGGGTCGAGCCCAGAGAACGGCTCATCGAGAACCAGCAATTCCGGGTTGTGCAGCAAGGCGGCCGCAAGCTGGATCCGCTGCTGGTTGCCGTGAGACAGTTCTTCGAGCCGGGAATCGGCGCGATCTCTCAGGCCCAATCGTTCGAGCCATTCAGTGGTTGCCGCCACTGCTTGATCCTTGGCCATCCCGTGCAACTGACCGAAGTACGCCAACTGGGAGGCGACCTTCATCCGCGGGTACAGACCGCGTTGCTCAGGCATGTATCCGAAGCCGAGCCGGGTGCTGGCGCTGATCCTCTCGTTGTTCCAGCGCACCTCGCCGGAATCGGGCCGCACCAGCGAGAACACCGAGCGCATGGTCGTCGTCTTGCCAGATCCATTGGGCCCGAGGAACCCGAGCAGCTGGCCACGAGCAACGCGAAACGAGCAACCATCGAGGGCAACTACGTCGCCGTAGCGTTTGGATAGGCGGTCGATTTCGAGCATGAGTCCTTAGTGACCTAGGGCCTGTTACCTAGACGTTGCCGAGCGCCGCGATAACCGACTCGACCGCCGCCTTTCCGTCCGAGAAGAGCATCATGGTCCCGTCTTGATAGAAGAGCGGGTTGTCGATTCCTGCGAAACCTGGGGAGAGGCTGCGCTTGACGACCACGACCGTCGTCGCCAGATCGACCTCGAGGATGGGCATCCCGTAGATGGGGCTGGTGGCATCGTCACGAGCCGACGGATTGACTACATCGTTGGCGCCGATAACCAGCACGACGTCGGTTTGGGGGAATCGCGGATTTGACTGGTCCAGATCCAGCAATTGGTCGTAAGGGACGTCCGCTTCAGCAAGTAGTACGTTCATGTGTCCGGGCATACGGCCGGCGACCGGATGGATCGCGTAGCTGACGGTTACGCCCTTGGCCTCGAGCTCGGTAGCGAGTTCGCGAACCGCGTGTTGCGCCTGGGCCACCGCAAGACCGTAGCCGGGCACTACGAAGACGTTCTCGGCATAGGCAAGCGCGATCGCGACGTCGTCCGGCGTTGCGCTCTTGACCGGTTTGTCCCCAGTCGACACCGGCCCGGCGGTGGTTGCCCCGAAACCCGAGAAGAGCACGTTGGCGATCGTTCGATTCATGGCCTCGCCCATGAGGACGGTGAGGATGAAGCCGGCAGCGCCGACGAGCGCCCCGCCGATGATCAGGGCCGAATTGCTGATCACAAATCCCGCCATGGCTGCTGCTACCCCGGAGAACGAGTTCAGCAGCGAGATGACGACCGGCATATCCGCCCCACCGATCGGAATCACCGCCAATACGCCGAGCACCAGAGCGATTCCGACAACAATCCAATAGGCGAGTGCTTCCTCCGCAGAGATCGCCCAGACCGCGGTGGCAATCATGGCGATGGCCAGGATGGCATTGATGACCTGGCCGGCGGGCAGCAGGATGGGTCGGCCCGGCAACGACCCATTCAACTTGCCGAACGCGACGAAGCTGCCGGAGAAGGTTATGGAGCCGATTCCAAGCGAAAGAGCCACGACAACGCCGGTTTCGGTATCGAACACGGAGCTGGTGCGTTCGATCTCAGCGAGCGCGACCAGTGCCGAGGCAACACCGCCGAAGCCGTTGAAGGCGGCGACGAGCTCCGGCATCGAAGTCATCTTGACCCGTAATGCGAGTGCCGCGCCCACACCGCCACCCACGAGCAACCCGGCAATTATCGGACCCCAGCCGATGTTCTCCATGTTGGCCAGGGTCACCACCACGGCGATGAGCATCCCGATCGAGGCCAGCATGTTGCCGCGCCGTGCCGTGCGTGGAGAGGAGAGCTGCTTCAAGCCGAATATGAACAGCACTGCCGCACCGAGATAGAGGAGCTCCGTCATTGGCTCTTCCCCGGCTTTTTCTTGAACATCTCGAGCATGCGATCTGTGACCAGGAATCCTCCGACGACGTTGATGGTCGCCGCCGTCACAGCGAGGAACCCGAGGACGATCGCAAAGGTGCCTTCACCGGCACCGGCCGCGATCACGGCACCCACGATGGTGATGCCCGAGATTGCGTTGGCGCCGGACATCAGTGGCGTATGCAATGTCGGCGGAACCTTGGAGATGACCTCCAGACCTACAAAGGCGGCGAGGACGAACACCACGATGCCGCTGATGAACACCTCACTCATTCGGTCGCTCCTCCGGGCTCTTCCTTTGGCGGTGTGCCGGGCTCGGGCAGTCCAAGCACCTGGCGAGTCCGGGGATGGATCACTTCGCCCTGGTGGGTTACGGTCGTGCCACCAATGATCTCGTCGGCGAGGTCGATCCTGAAGGAATTGTCGTCCCGTGTTCGCTCCAGGAGGGCCACGAGGTTGCGGGCATACATCCGACTTGCGTCTTGTGGAATCTGGGCCGGGAGGTTGGTGGGGCCGTAGATGTGGACACCGCCAACGTCGACCATTTCGTCCGGTCTCGAGGCTGCCACGTTGCCTCCGGAGCCGGCTGCCATGTCGACTATGACCGCCCCCGGCTTCATTGCTGCAATCATCTCATCCGGGATCAACAGCGGTGCCGGTCGACCCGGTATCTGCGCAGTGGTGATCACGACGTCGGCATCGGCAACATGAGGGGCCAGGGCGGCGTGCTGTGCTGCCTGGGTGTCCTCGCCTACCTCCTTGGCGTAGCCGCCTTCATCCATCTCCTGGGTAGGGGCAGCAACAAACTTGGCGCCGAGGCTTTCGACTTGCTCCTTCGTTTCCGGCCGAATGTCGTACGCATGGACGACTGCACCCAGCCGTTTTGTTGTGGCAATGGCTTGCAGCCCGGCAACTCCGACGCCCAGGATCAGCGCTCGCGATGGAGGGATCGTCCCGGCCGCAGTCACCATCATGGGCAGGAGCTTCGGCGACTTGGTCGCCGCCAACAGTGCGGCCGCATAGCCACCGATGGTGGCCTGTGACGACAGGGCATCCATGCTCTGGGCGAGAGTCGTCCGCGGTATTGCCTCAACCGCCAGCCCCGTGATGTTGCCGTCCCTCAGCTTGGTCATTAGCTCCGTGTCCACAAAGGGGTCCAGGAAGCCGACGAGCGCGGCTCCGGCTGCGAGCTCATCGACTTGATCTGGAGGGTTGACGCACAGGACGACATTGGCGGTGCGGGCCGTGTGTCCGTCAACGACGTTGGCGCCGACCTCGCGGTACTGAGCGTCAGGGAACCCGGCTCTTTCTCCAGCGCCGGTTTCGAGATCTACTTGCCAGCCCCAGTCGATGAAGGTGGCCGCCGTCTGGGGGGTGGCGGCGACACGTCGCTCACCAGGGGCCGATTCAGAGAGAATGCCGAGTCGCATGCGGCGACGCTACTCGATTGTCTGCCGGGTGGCGATTCTCTCGAGGAAGGGAGAGGGTCGGCGGGAAGTGGGAGTTCTCCCGGTCGTCCCGCCAACTGAATCCATGACCCGCCCCGGTTCGACAAGTTCCGAAGCGGGTGAGGAGTGGTCGCAAGTAGGAGGCCGCTTGCCATCGAGGCTCCTTGCCGAGACATTAGATTCAGGCGGAACCTGAGGCGGGTTGATGGGTCTAAGCGAGCAATACAGTAGGTACGCGGCGCTGTCAGACACCGAGTTGGTAGAACTCTCGCTGGCCGAGCTAGAGGCATTCGGCGAGCTAGTGCGACGCCATCAGGATTTCGTGTACGGGGCCGCGTTGCGGATCGTAAGGAACCCGGTGATGGCGCAGGACCTGGCACAGGAGACCTTCGTGAGAGCGCATCGGGCGCTCCCGGGTTTCCGTGGCCAATCCCAGGTGCGCTCCTGGCTCTATCGCATTGCCACCAATCTGGCTCTCAACGCGGTGCAGCGTCGCCGGGAGTATCCGACCGACGATATTCCCGACCGCCCCGCCCGTCGGGATCCGGCTACCGATGCCGAGGCTATTGCGCTGCGCCATGAGCTCGAAGCGGCGGTCGCTCAATTGCCGGAGAAGCTGAGGAAGCCGCTTGTTCTGAGGGAGTTCGATGGCATGAGCTATCAGGAGATCGCCGACGCACTTGAACTGCCGCTCAACACCGTGCGAACGCGAATCCTGCGGGGACGACGGGCACTGCGCGATCGGATGGAGCCGTGGCGATGAGGGACTGCCGGACCACCGATAACCGCTTGTTCGCCTTCGTGGACGGAATCGATCCTGATCTCGAGAGCCATGTTGAGTCCTGCGAACACTGCCAGGAGTTCCTGGCCGAGCTGTGGATCGGCGAGCTCCGCACCGATCTGTCACAGCCGGTGCTGCGCCAGATTCGCTTCGACGAGTTCCTGCGCGAGCTCGGCCGGCTGACCATGGATGTGGCCGTCGCATTCGGAGAGGCCGTGGTCACCTATGGACCGGGAGGCGACACGGAGATCGAAGGCAGGGCCACTAACTTGCCGGCCACCGAGGATGACGAGGAGTAGGTATGGATCCGGAACTGGAGAGACGTCTCATCGCACTCGCCGTCGTCGTTGCGGTCATGGCGATCATCTGGCTGGTGGGCCGCCTGGTTGCCAGAAGGTCGGGGGGCCAGATTGCCGAGCTGGTCAAGCAGCTGATACCCGTCTTGATGGTGGCAGTTGCCGTCATCGGTGTTCTCGTCATCATCGACCCGGATCAGGCGGATCAGCTATCCGATTCCGTGATCGGTTCCGTCCCGAAGGTGATGATCGCAGTCATCGTGGTGATCGTGGCTCGTGCCTTGGGACGGATCGTGGGTTTGTTCGCCGAGACCGCACTGCGCCCGATTTCCTCCGGACTCGCCGGTCGGGCTCGCCTGATCATCTCCAGTGTGATTCTGGGCATCGGTGTGATCATTGCCCTGCAGCAGGTTGGGGTTTCCACCGACATTATCTTGATACTCGTGGCCGCCTTCGCCTTCGGCGGAGCTCTGGCTATGGCGCTGGGAGCCGGGCTTGGTTCGGTCCCGCTGGCTCGCCAGGTAGCCGCCGGGCGTCACGTGACCCGACGCTATCGCGCCGGTGAAAAGGTCAGAGTTGGCGATGCAGAGGGCGCCATCACCGAGATCGGGCTTGCGTCCACTCGAATCGAGGTGGCAGAAGGGCGCTACGTAGATGTGCCCAATCTCGAATTCATTGCCGGCGCAATCGAAGTCGACCAGCGGTAAGGGCTGCGTCGACCGGGAAACGCGATGAGTCAGCCGGCGACCGCGGCGCCGAGACCGGCGCGTACCGTTGCCACCACCTGAGCAATCTTGGCGAGTTCGGTACGAGCTACCGGTTGCAGCGGCTTGCGGGGAATGCCCGTCCACAACCCGGCGGCTCCGGCGGCCGCCTTGGTTCCGGCGGCGCCGAATGCTTCGATCTGCCGGGTCGCCTCGGTGAGGCGAGATTGCAGCGGTTCGGCGTCAGACACCGAGGATCGGGACGTCAACACCAGGGAGGAGACCAGTTCGGGGGCGTAGTTGCCTGAGGCGGTGATAGCACCCTCCGCACCGGCGGCCATGGCCTTGACCAGCGTGCTACTCGACCCGGCATAGACCATGAAGTCGTCCGGCGTCGATTGTGCGATCTCCTTCATGTGCAGGGGGCGCCCGCCACTGTCCTTGATGGCAATGACTGACGGGTGCAACGCCAGCTCGGCTGCGCAATCGATCGGTAGCTCATAACCGGTTACCGCAGGGACCGAGTACAGAAAGATCGGGATGGGTGCGGCCTCGGCTACTGCGGAGAAGAAACGCATCACTGCCGCGTGGTTACCACGAGCGAGCGACGTTGGGGTGAGCACCAATGCGGCATCGGCCCCCCCGGTTGCGCTTTCCTCCACCTGGGCGATGGCCTGGCGCACCGACTGGGCAGCCACCCCGCTCACGAGATACAGATCGTCTCCTAGCTCGACACGCGCTTCTGCCAGCAAGAGGGCACGTTCTCCAGCCTCTAGATACGGTCCCTCGCCGGTCGAGCCGCCGAGGACGAACCCGGTGACCCCGCGTTCCGTCTGCACCCGCAGGTTGTGGGCATGTGCTTCGAAGATGATGTTTCCGGCGTCGTCAAAGGGCGTGATCAACGCGGGCATGAAGTGGGGAGGTTGTCGCACAGTGTCCTCTTTCAAAGTGCTTGGGTTCCAGAGTACTGCTCAACCGGAGGCTGACGGCAATTCGGGAACGACCGCAGAGTACAGCCATTGGTCAAACAGATCAGTGAGATCAGCCCCGGATACAGCCTCTGCGATCGCAATGAAATCCGCCGTGTTTGCTATCGAGTTCTCGTAAGTTGCGTAGTACGTGCGCAGGGTTTCGAAGAAGGCGTCGTCACCGATCTCGACTCGCAGAGCATGCAACGTCAGGCCGCCCCACACGTAGACACTGGCATTGAAGAGATCTTCCGCCGGCGGGTTGCCGGGAGGCGGCAAGTCCACCAGTGCCAGCCGGTTGCGCTCACCGTTGACGGTCGCCTGGTATGCGGCGGCACCCCTGGTTTCTTCGATCCACAGCCATTCGGCGTAGGTTGCGAAACCCTCGTTGAGCCAGATATCGCCCCAGTCTGCCGGGGTAACGCTGTTGCCAAACCACTGATGGGCCAACTCGTGGACCAGCACGGTCTCGAAGAATGCTGGAAACTCGACGAAAGTGCGCCCAAAGATCGAGAGCGTCTGATTCTCGAGCGCGGCCTCGAAATCGCCGACAACCGCAATACCGTACGCCTCGAAAGGGTATGGCCCGAAGAGCTCAGCGAAGAAGGAGATCATCTCGCCTTGGCGCTCGAGCGGCACGGGGATGTCCGTCGCCAGATCTCGGGGAAGCACGTTGCGGACCACGACCCCTGATTCAGTTGTAGAGGTCTCGTCGGGCACCACCATGAGGTCACCGATTACCACGGTCGCCAGATACGAGGCCATCGGATCATTGGATTCCCAGACCCAGGTCGACCATCCGAGGTCGGTTATCCGCTCCTGCAGGGTCCCGTTGGCGGCCGCGATCAATGGCTCGGGCACGGTAATCAAGAACGTATATGTGGCCTTGTCGCTGGGGTGATCGTTCAAGGGAAGCCAGCTGCGCCCCCCGTCTGGCTCTGCAACCACGTAGCTGGTCCCGGCAGTGTCGGTGCGCCAGCCCACCTCGAATGGGAGCGCTTGCGATAGCACAGGCTGTGGAGTCCCGTTGTAGGCGATGGTGGCCACGAAGTCGTCGCCGGTAGCCAGTGGAGCAGGGAGTTGGATGATGAGCTCTTCGCCGAGCCGGTCGAAGGAGACTGCTTCGCCGTTGACCTTGATCGCCGTGACCTCAAACCCAACGAAGTCGACGCTGAAAGCGTCAATTGGCTCAGTGGCGGTGGCATCAATCGAAACCAAGGCGCTGAGCGTGTTGACCTCCGGGTCGAATGTCAGATCGATCGTGTAGTGGGCAACGTCGTAACCAGCGTTGCCGAGTTCCGGGTAGCGGCTATCGCCTAGACCGAGTCGCGTCGTTACGTCGCTGGGTAGCGGCGGAGGCGCAGTTGTGGTGGTTGTGGTCGTCGTCGTTGCGAGCGTGCTCGTAGTGGGGGCCACCGCGGTCGTCTCGGGTTGGGGGTCGGGCGCGGTCGGCTCGGCCTCTGCGCACGCCGTGAGCGCAAGAGCCAAGGCCAGAAATGCAGCCAGCAGGCGATTCATGAGACGCAGCTTAAGAGCGTATCTTGCCTACCGCTCCCTAGTGACAGCCTCCGCTACTGCGTTCGCCATTGCGGCCGTGCCGACCGACGGATCCCCCGCAGCGATGTCCCTGGTGCGCAATCCGGCATCGAGCGCAGCAGCGACCGCCGCTTCCACCGCTTGCGCTTCATCGTCGAGGTCAAGTGAATGCCGCAGTGCCATCGCCGCCGCCAGAATCGTCGCCAGCGGGTTGGCTACATCCTGACCGGCGATATCCGGAGCGGAGCCGTGGATCGGCTCGTAGAGACCAGGCTGCGTTTCGCCCACCGACGCAGAGGGGAGCAGACCCAACGAGCCGGGGAGCATCGAACCCTCGTCGGTGAGGATGTCGCCGAACAGATTGCCGGTCACCACCACGTCGAAGTCGCGCGGTCGCGAGATGAGGTGCATTGCCATTGCATCGACGAGCACTACCTCGTAATCGACATCGGGGAACTCGTCGGTCATGACGCGGGCGGCGACACGTCGCCACAATCTGGAGACCTCGAGCACGTTGGCCTTGTCGACCGACGTCAGCCGGTTTCTGCGGTTCCGAGCCGCTTCTGCGGCAAGCCGGACGATGCGCTCTATCTCACCGACCGCGTATTCCATGACGCTGGTGGCCCGGCGACCGTCGTCGCTCAGCCAAGAGTCACCGAAGTAGATGCCCCCCGTGAGCTCACGGAAGAAGAGGATGTCGACACCTTCGATCAGATCGCGGCGGAGTGGCGACGCTTCGATCAGCTGAGTGTGAGCAGTTATCGGTCGCAGGTTGGCGAACAGGCCCAATGCTTTGCGTAGCTTGAGTAGCCCGGCCTCAGGGCGTGTCTTGGCGTTCGGGTCATCCCATTTGGGTCCGCCAACTGCTCCCAACAGAATGGCGTCGGCGTGGCGGCAGGCTTCCAGAGTGGACTGGGGTAGCGGGTCCCCGTACTCATCGATCGCACGACCTCCCATGGGCCTCTCATCGAACCCAAAGGAATGGCCGAACTCCACAGCGACCCTCTGCAGCACTTGTTTTGCAGCGGAGGTGACCTCCGGCCCAATGCCATCACCCGGAAGGAGTACGAAGTCTGCGTGCACTCAGCCCGACCCTTCCGCAGAGTTGCCGGTGTTGGCGGGAACTGCGTGCTTGTCCACCAGGGCCTTGTTGAGGGCCGCCGTAAAGGCCCGAGCCGATCCTTCAACAACGTCCGTTGACACTCCCCGGCCCGAGAAGGTTTCTGGGCCAACTTGGACAATCACATTGACCTCCGCCATGGCATCGGCGCCCGAGGTCAAAGGGCTGACCCGGTAGTCGAGGAGAATCGCCGGGATGTCGAACACCTGCTGCAAGGCGGCAAACGACGCGTTGACCATGCCGTCACCCTGTGCGGTGACCTCGATCACGTCACCGTTGCGTCGCACAGTGACTGCGGCGACCGGCACCTCCTGATTGCCCCCGGAGAAGTGGATGCCGACCAGCTCGATCAGGTCGCTCATGAATCCAGTCTTCTCGGTCACGATGGCGCGAATGCCTTCCTCTGAGATCTCGCCCTTGCGATCGGCCAGTTCCTTGAAGCGATCAAACGCACGTTTGAAATCCTCATCCTCCAACGAGATGTCCATCTTCTCGAGCGCATCCGCAAACGCAGCCCGACCCGAGTGCTTGCCGAGGACGATCGTCGAGGCGTGGCCGATCGAAGTCGGGTCCATGATCTCGTAGGTCTCGCGGTGACGGAGCACGCCGTGCTGGTGAATTCCCGATTCGTGCGCAAAGGCGTTGCGGCCCACGATTGCTTTGTTGTATTGGATCGGATAGCCGGTGAGTCTGGATACGAGCCGCGAGGTCTCGAAGATCTCGGTGGTATCGGCCCCGACCTCTACTCCGAAGTAGTCCTCACGAGTCTTGACGGCCATGATGATTTCTTCGGTGGATGTATTGCCGGCACGTTCGCCGAGTCCATTGATGGCGCCCTCGATCTGGCGAGCGCCGGCCTGGATGGCCGAGAGCGAATTGGCAACCGCCAAGCCGAGGTCGTTGTGACAGTGGGTGGAGATGATGACATCATCGTTGCCCCCGCGTACCTCGGCGTAGACCCTTTCCATCAGGGCCACGAAGTCTGAAGGGACGGCGTACCCGACGGTATCTGGGATGTTGATGGTTGTGGCTCCAGCTTCCACCGCCCGTCGGCAGCTCTCGATGACGAAATCGGGATGAGTTCTTGTGGCGTCCTGTGGAGAGAACTCGACGTCATCGGCATAGCGACGTGCCCGTCTCACCGACTCAGTGATGGCGTGCAGTACCTCATCCTCGCTCATCCTGAGCATCTGCTCGCGATGGATCTGCGATGTCGAGATGAACACGTGAATCCGCTTCCTGGCTGCGCTTGCCAGCGCGTCGGCTGCCCGATCGATGTCGTCCGGATGAGTCCGTGCCAGGCTGGCGATCACCGGCCCGTCTACCTCCGTCGCGATTCGCGACACTGCTTCGAAGTCGCCGGGCGACGACGCCGCAAAGCCGGCCTCGATTACATCGACCTTGAGACGAGCGAGCTGGTGGGCAATGGCCACTTTGTCGTCGGGGGAGAGGGCAATACCCGGGGCCTGCTCCCCGTCACGCAGGGTGGTATCGAAGATGATCAGTCTGTCGGACAGATTCGTCGCCATGATGGGGATCCTTTGCTAGCGGTCTGGTCGGCTGGAGAGGGTGCCGGGTCAACCGCTCACGGTTGCCCGGCTACCTAAGTTCCAGCCGGCTCACGGGGGGCCACGCGTTCACTGATCATCCTCCGGGCTCTTCGCCACGAGAAAGGGCATCATGTCACGCAACTCGCGGCCGACGACCTCAATGGGATGATCGGCAACCGCCCGACGTGCCTCCAGCAGATTCGGAGTGCCGGCGGCAACCTCGCCCATCCACTCCTTGGCAAACTCACCTGACTGAATCTCGGACAAGATCCGGCGCATTGTTTCTCTGGTCTGCTCGGTAACGATGCGCGGGCCGCGAGTCACATCTCCGTACTCTGCGGTGTCCGACACGGAGTAGCGCATCCAGGCGAGGCCCCCTTCGAATAGGAGGTCGACGATCAGCTTGAGCTCGTGGAGCACCTCGAAATACGCCATTTCCGGCTCGTACCCGGCCTCCGTCAGAGTCTCGAACGCGGCCCGGATCATCTCGTCAACGCCACCACACAAGATCACCTGCTCACCGAAGAGGTCAGTCTCTGTTTCGGCCCTGAACGTCGTCTCGATCACGCCGGCCCGGGTGGCGCCGATCCCGTGGGCATAGGAAAGGGCGAGGTCCTTGGCCCCGCCCGAAGCGTCCTGGTGTATGGCGAGCAGGGCGGGTACGCCGCTGCCGGCCTGGTACTGACGGCGTACCAAATGGCCGGGTCCCTTCGGGGCGACCATCGCCACGTCCACCGAGTCCGGCGGGGTCACGTAGCCAAAGTGGATGTTGAACCCGTGGGCGAACAGAAGAGCATCGCCCGGCTCGAGGTTGGGAGCGATTGCCTCCTGGTACAGCGACTGCTGGAACTGGTCGGGGACGAGAACCATGATCAAATCTGCCCAGGAGGCGGCTGCATCCGGCGGTAGCACCTTGAGGCCGGCGTCGGCGGCCGTCGACTCGCGGCGTGATCCCGGGCGCAGCCCAACCACCACATCCACTCCGGAGTCCTTGAGGTTGAGAGCGTGGGCGTGTCCCTGGCTGCCGAAGCCGAGCACAGCCACTCTGCGCTGTCCAACCAGCGCCGGGTTGGCGTCGGCCTCGTAGTACATGGTCGCGCTCATAGGGTCCTTGTCCTCTCGGTGGTCATGCCGAGCGGAGTTCCGCTCGGCGTCCGTTTCTGCTCTTGGGGTCTCGGGCCAGCGCAATCCTGCCCGATTTGACGAGATCAACGATGCCGTAGGGCCTCATCAACTCGAGGAAATCGCCCAGGTGGCCGGGATCGCCCGAAACCTCGAACGTGATCGTGGTCGCACCCACATCGACAGCCTGGGCACTGAAAATGCCCGCAGCATCGAGAATCTCGCCACGTCGCTTGGCGTCGGCATTGATGCGCACGAGCATGATTTCGCGCTCCACCGCCTGCCCGGGCCGATGCTCGGTGACCTTCACGGTGTTGACCAGCTTGTACAGCTGTTTGATTATCTGCTCCATCTCGGGTCCGTCGGCGACCACCGTCATCCGAGACAGCTGCGGATCGACCGTTGGTCC
>JASJEG010000074.1 GCA_030064765.1 Acidimicrobiia bacterium
GGCGACGTGAAAGCCCGCGTCATCGTCCAAGGGGCCAACATCCCGGCTACCGCCGAAGCGGAGACGATGTTCCACGAACGCGGGATCCTGTCAATACCCGATTTCATCGCCAATGCCGGCGGCGTCATCTGCGGTGCCGTTGAGTATGCAGGTGGTTCGCAGAGTCAGGCCTTCGCCGTCATCGAGGAGAAGATCCGCACCAATACCCGCGAAGTGCTGGAGCGAGCCGCCCGCGATCGGGTGGAACCCCGCCACGCCGCGGTGGCCATGGCCCGATCTCGGGTCGAGGAGATGATCGGCTACCAGCGCAGCTTCTAAGCCCGATGACGACCCTCCCAGATTGACGCGCTCGTACTGGCCGGTTGCGCGCCAGCTGGTTCGGTTCCCTTCTGGCGGTCGTGTATGGAGAGATGGGTTGAGGCATATGTACTCTGTCATCCACTCGAGGGTTTGTGGACCCTTATGGGGTGACGGCGTCGGAGTTTCCGTTGGCGGCTAGCCGAGTCGATTACGAGACCGGGAAGGGTGAGGCTGGGTTCACGGCGTTCGTGCAGGGGTCTCAGGATGCGATTCGTCATGCCTTGGTTGCGGGCTTCGGTGTCGAGGTGGGTCGGGACGCCGCCGCGGAGGCGTTCGTGTATGCGTGGCAGCGATGGGATCGGATCTCCGGGATGAGTAACCCGGCGGGCTACGTGTATCGGGTTGGTCATCGGATGGCACAGAAGATGTCGCGCCGTCGCTTTGGCCCGGTTGCGTTTCCGGAGGTGGCGGTGGCAAATCCGAGCGTGGTGGAGCCGGGTTTGCCTGCCGCCTTGGCCTTGTTGTCGCCGCGGCAGCGCAGCGTGGTGGTGACAGTGCACGGCTATGGGTTGTCGCAGCGTGAGGCGGCAGACCTCTTGGGGATCAGCCGTTCGAGTGTGCAGCGGCACCTGGAGCGGGGATTGGCGAAGCTGCGTGCGGCATTGGGGGTGAGGGTCGATGATTGACCTCAAAGAACAGCTCCGGGCCTACTTCGATGAGGTCGATCCACCGCTCGACACCGCTGAGGTGATGCGCGACGCGCGATCGGTATCGGCGCCGCGTCGTAGGGCAGATCCGGCCCAGGGAGCGTTGTCACGTTGGCGCGGTCCTCTTGTCGCCGTGACTACGGCTCTGGCCGTTGTCATTGCCGTGGCTGCGGCGGCGCTGTTGTGGCGGGGCGGACCCGGCGATGTTGCCGGCACGCCCACCACGCCGCCAGCAACGGCCACAACCATTACCTCGACAACGGTCCCGAGCGAGGAGACCGCTGAGGCGTTGACGTTCGCCGATGACGACCTCTGCGAGTGGGTCGCCGCTGACCGGATCGCCGCGTTCTTCTCCTCTGCGTACGAATCCTCAGTTGACGATTGGGATGGCACAGCCGAGGTCCAGCAGTCGAGAGACCTCGAACCTGACGAGTGCTGGTGGCGACTGGCCACCACCACCGACGACGACTATTTCTCCGTCCACGCTTGGAACGCCAACCCGGGAGTCGTGTTACTGCCGGCTGAGATCGTGGAGTACGAGGGGGGACTTGTCGGCTACCCGGGCCCGACCGCGTCCGGCCACCCGGCCCTGAGTGAGGGCGTCGTGGTGCAGAGCGCCGGCTGGGGCATCTACACGTTCTGGGTGCCGCCCAGCGACAACTACCTGGCCCTTTCGATTTCACGAGTAACCCAAACGAGCTCAGGCACCGAAGTGTCCCAAGGACTGGATTCGCTGGCTACCGGGCAGGCACGGATCGAGAAGCAGGTTCGCTTCTTCTCATTCGCTGACCAACTCCTCCGGGAACTGGGTTGGGTGCCGTGACGCCGAGCGCAACGGGCAGGCTGGACGAGTTCAGCGGTACATAAAGGTGGCTGGGCGTGATGTCGTGGAGGTCTGTGATGAGAAGCCCTGCAATCGTCCTACTCGTGGGGGCAGCTCTGGTTGTCGCCTCATGCAGCGGCGGCGAGTCAACCAGTGCCACGTCACCTGCCGTGACTGTGACGACGAACTCGCTGGCGACCACTGTTCCCTCTACTACGACATCAACGGTCACCGAGCAGGCCGACCCCGCTACGGAGCCTTTCCCTGTTGGTGAGCCGGTGGATCTGCTGGTCATGTCCGACTCGAGCGCTATCGGCCTGGCGGAGAGATTTGCGGTGCTAGCTGCCGAGGCCCTCGACCGCGAGGTCCGGGTCCACGACTGGGCTAGAGGAGGCACACGTATCACTGAGATCTTGGATTGGGTGCAGACCATCCTCGCCGACGAGGTGACCGAGGCGGAGATCATCATCGTGTACGGGCACCCCCTCGGCTTGGAGTACAGCCTGCCGGAGCCGAGCATTCTGAGCTGTTTCGAAGCGGCTGACGTTGTCCTCGATCCAGAGGGATACACGGGCGACTGGACCCCGGGAACGAGGTGGGAGCCGACACCGGTGGTGCCGACCGTTGAAGACTGGCAGCCCCTCTGGGACGTATTCGACCAGATCTACGACGAGATCTGGAAGCTGCGAGATGGACAGCCGACGATCATCCGGACCTATGACGTCCCCCTCGGATTCCTTGCGCCTTGGAAGGAACTCGGGATCGAGTCGGAGTGCACCGCCAACTGGGAGGTCCAATTCCAGGCAGTACGGGAGGCAGCAGAAGCCAACGGAGCAGATTTCGTGTCGGTGTTCGATGTCTTCAACGGGCCGAACCACGATGAGGACCCGAACGAAAAGGGGTGGATGTATGAGGACGGGTGGCACGTTGGTGAGGTGGGTCTAGACATCGTCGCTGAACTGCTCGCCGCCGACGGATTCGATCCGAGCGAGCCACCCACGAAGGAGACTTCCGGAGCAGCGGTGGCGTTCGATTATTCACAGGATTCCATCTGCGACTGGTTCACGGGCGAGGACATGGCGCGAATCGTTGCGTACGCCCAATACCCATCAGGGGTCGAGATGGATTTCGGCGAGAACTGGGAATGCACTCCCAACGGTTGGTACTCCGCACTCGCCGAGGTGGAGTTGGCGCAGTATCCAGGCTCGCCCGCAATCGGGGACTTCGTCGCCAGCGAGATGCTGGACCCGTCCATCACCCACAGTGGCCTCGAGAAGACGAATGTGTGGCACCTAGGGGGGATTCGCGTCGTACTCCGGATCGAAGGACACGAAGACATATCCTTCCGGTTCGTGGCAGACCCCGGTTCGGCCACATTGGACACGAGCCAAAAGGCATCACTCGGTTTTGAGATCGCCAACGCCATGCTGAGGGAAATGAACTGGGTGGACTGATGTGAACCCGTCGGGGGCGGGTGAACCCGGGCTGGGACGAGACCCAGGCAAAGACACCTACTCCCAGAGAGCCTCGAGAACGCCGGCGACGGTGTCTTCGCCCGGTGCCGCGGACGCTACCCCGCCCTCTTCTGCTGGTACCCCGGCGACCACGGGGTCGAAGTGCTCAGCGGCGGTTGTGAGAAAGCGGCTGGGAACGGCGTAGCTGTGCCGGCCGTCGGAGCCGAAACGGCGGTGGTAGAACCGCTGCGGGAACGAGACCGACAGATGGTCCTGGGCCCGGGTCAGAGCAACGTACAGAAGGCGACGCTCCTCCTCGACGCCACCCGGCTCGTTGAGCGCCATGTCGGACGGGATGTTGCCGTCGGCCGCGTGAATCACGTGGACCACAGGCCACTCCCCTCCCTTTGCGGAGTGAATCGTGCTCAGCACGAGGTAATCGTCGTCAAGCGTCGGTGGGCCCACCTCTGTGGTCGAATGTGGGGGGTCGAGGGTGACCTCCGCCAGAAACCGACTGCGATCGCTGTAACTGGCGGCGATGTCGCGCAGCTGCTCCAGATCCGCAACCCGGATCGCGCCATCGTCGTAGCTGCGTTCGATCACGGTCTGTAGGAATGGCAAGAGCCGCTCGACTTGCGCCCCGGGATCCAGGTTGCTGGTGACACAATCGCGGAGCGCTTGCTGCAGCTCGAATAGCAGCGGCTGCGCTTCGGCAACAACCGGGAAGGAGGCGCCATAGAACTGCTGCAGCGGTGGCTCGTTGGACCCGGTGAGATCGCCGAGGATCCGACGGGCAGTGGCGGGACCGATGCCGGGGATCAGTTGCAGCACCCGATGCCAGGCGAGTTCATCACGTTCGTTGTCGAGGATTCGCAACGCGGCCATTAGGTCCTTCACATGCGCCGCCTCGAGGAATCGCAGCCCGCCGAACTTCATGTATGGAATCCGGCGCCGGCTCAGCTCGATCTCGAGGCCGTCACTGTGATGGCCGGTGCGAAAGAGCACCGCTTGATCACGCAGCGCCACACCGAGCTCGCGCATGGCGAGTACGTTGTCGCACACGAAGTCGGCTTGAGCCGCCTCGTCGACACATGTGACCAGCCTGGGACGGGCGCCAGCGGGGCGATCGGACCAAAGCCGCTTGGGAAAGGTATCGGCGGCCTCGGCAATCACTGCATTGGCAGCATCGAGGATCTGTGGGGTCGATCGGTAGTTTTGCTCCAGCTTGACGACCGTCGCAGTTGGGAACACCTCTGGAAACTCCGTCATGTTCTCCACCGTTGCCGCCCGAAACGAGTAAATGGACTGGGCATCGTCCCCAACCACCGTCAGATTGCCATCCGACCCACACAGCAGGCGCAAGATGTCGGCCTGGATCCGGTTGGTGTCCTGGTATTCGTCAACGAGCACGTGGTCGAAGAGCTGCTGCATCGCCGCGGCGGCAGGCGACTCGAGCAAGGCACGCCAATAGAGGAGCAGATCGTCGAAGTCGACAACGTTGTGCCGCCGCTTGCGCGCCGTGTACTGCCGGAAGAGCTCCTTGAGCTCGTCGGTGTGATCTCGGCACCACGGGAAGCGCTCGTCCAGCACCTGGGTCAGCTTCTCCTGTGCGTTGACGGCTCTGGAGTAGATGGCTGCAACCGTCTCCTTTCGCGGGAAGCGGGTCTTCGCCTCTGCGAACCCCAACTCGGCCCGCAACAAGCCAAAGAGTCCGGCAACGTCACTTTGATCGAGGACGGTGAACCCGTCATCCAAACCAACGGCGGCCGCGTTCCGACGCAACAGGCGATTGGCGATCGAGTGAAAGGTGCCGCCCCAGACACGACCCGTTGCGCTGTGATCGACAAGACTGCCGGCCCGGCGCAGCATCTCGGCAGCCGCCCGCCGGGTGAAGGTGAGTAGCAGTATCCGTTCCGGCGGGACCCCGTCCTCGATCAGCCGAGCAACCCGGCTTGCCAGCGTTCGGGTCTTGCCGCTGCCGGCGCCGGCAATCACCAGTAGCGGTCCCGCCTCGTGGAGGACCGCGACGCGCTGCTGGTCGTTCAGACCGTTCAACCATGGGCTCACATCAGCCATCGAAGCGAACATCTGTTCGATGCTAGCCCTGTGCCGCGTCTCCGCCAAGGAACCGGCCCAGTCGAGAAGGGGGAACTCCGACCGATCACCATATCCCCCAATCGCTAGGGTGATCAGCCAACGAGGAGGGAGAACTCGAGATGATTTCGGAGAAGGCTTTCGACGTGCTTCGCACGACCTCGCTCTTTGCGGGGTTCACGGACGAGCAGCTAGAGGTTGTTCCCAAAGTCGCCCTACCGCGCGAATTCCACCCCGGCGACACGATCGTGGCCGAGGGCGCTACCGGAGCCCGCTCGCTGTGGCTGATTCTCGAGGGCGAGGTAGAGGTTCTGGTCGCCGGGCAGGTCCACAGGACCATGGGGCCGGGCGAGCACTTCGGCGAACTTGCCCTGTTGACCGACGCCCGCCGATCTGCCGATGTGGTCGCCCGGACCGATACGATGGCACTCGAGTTGTCACGCCGTCATCTCGAAGGGTTGATCGGAGCCAATCCCCAGGTCGCAATGGACATGCTGGCCGAGCTGGCAACCCGACTGCGGACCGCGACCGAGGCGCTAGCCGACGCCCTGTCTGAGGGACCACCCGAGCCGGCCCATCTCGGGGCTATCGAGCACAAACCGCGCGGCACGGCGTCGCACAGTTAGGGCGATCTTCCCGGCCGTCAGGGTGGTTCCACCGAGGCGCCGCAACCGAATCACGTCGCCGTTGAGTGCGGGAGGACCACCCGAAAGGTCGTGCGACCGGGAACCGAATCGACAGAGATCTCGCCGCCGTGGCGATGCACCACGATGCCGTAGCTCACCTCGAGCCCCAGGCCGGTTCCTTTGCCGGGCTCCTTGGTTGTGAAGAAGGCATCGAAGATCCTGTCCACAATCTCTTCCGGGATTCCCGGCCCATTGTCCTCCACCTCAATCGCCGCTCCCGCCTCGACTGAGGCGATCCGCACCGTTAGCAACGGATCGGCCGTGGCAGCGGTGGTGAGAGCATCAGCCGCATTGTCGATGAGGTTGGTCCATACCTGATTCAACTCGGCCGCATAGGCCTGGAGCACCAACGGCTCATCCGGATACTCGCGTCGAATTCCGATTCCCGACAGCTTGTGGTTGAGGATCAAGAGGGTGTCGTCGAGACCCTGCCGGAGATCGACCTCCTGCATCTCGGCTTGATCGAGGTAGGAGTAGGACTTGAGTGCTCCCACAATCGCGGCGAGGCGGGTTGCCCCGGTCTCGATCTGCGACACGAGCGCTGCGGCATCTGCAGTCGCGCCGAACGCCCGCACCACCAGCACAGCTTCCAGTGGGCTCCGTCCGCCAAGCGCAGCCTCTAAGTCATCCCGTTGCACCCCAACAGCCGCCAACGCCGGCACCAACCGCCAGGCATCTTCGAGCCCGAAGTCGGCGATTGCCGCTTCGAGTTCCATCTCCCGGTCGCTACGGGCGAGTGCGCTCATAGCTTCCGGTTGCTGCTGCGCCGCAGCGAGAAGACGTCCGAGCCTATCGTCGGACCGCGGGTCGAGCCCATGCGCCTGCAGTTCACCGTACGCACTGCGCAACTGATCCAACGCAATACGAAGCTGCCCAGCGCCGCGCTGGACGGCAGCGGCCGGGTTGTTCATCTCATGGGCGAGCCCTGCGGTGAGTGTCCCGATCTGGGCCATGCGCTCCGACTGACGCAGCCTGGCGTCTGTCTCGCGCCATCGCTCCAGCAGAACGGCAAAGAGCGCCCGGGAAGCCGTCGCCGAGTTGGCAACGAGATCGTCCATTTGGCGTTTGGGGATGGTCAGTAGCGTTACATCTGTTTTTGCTCGCACTGTGGCCATCCGGGGGGCGGCGTCCAGCAGAGACATCTCACCGACCACATCTCCGGGATGACGAATCGCCAGCAGCATCTCATTCGGTCCCGACGCCTTCACCACCTCCACCTCGCCGTCGACGATCACACAAGCCCGGTCCCCTTGGTCCCCTTCTCGAAACACGACGGTCCCCGCCGGGACAGTCTCTTCCACGGCGCCCGCCGCCAGCAGCTCGAGATCGGCGTCGGGTAGATCCGAGAACAGTGGGACCCTACGCAGCGCATCACGCACGTCCGATCACACCGATTCCAGATACTTGTGAACCATCGAGATGGCAACCGAGCCCTGGCCGACGGCCGACGCCACCCGGCGAACCACACCTTCGCGGACGTCGCCGGCTGCAAAGATCCCGGGAACGGACGTCTCGAGTAGGAAGGGGTCTCGCTGCAACGTCCACCCGGCCGGCCGGTTCCCTCCGACAAGTATGTCCTCGCCGGTGAGTATGAACCCGTCGTCGGTTGTGGCCACCAGGTCGGCAACGAATGACGAATGCGGAACTGCGCCAACGAAGATGAAGATCGCGGCGGCCGGGCGCTCTTGTTCCGTGCCGGCGGCGTCGTTGCGGAGGCGCACATTCTCAACTTGGTGGCTGCCGCCGACTTCGACTATCTGCGTGTTGAGCAACACCTCGATGTTGACAGTTGCTCGAATCTGATCAACCAGGTACTGCGACATGCGGGTCTCGATCGAATCGCCCCGAACCACCATGGTCACCTGCTTGGCATAGCGGCTGAACATCATTGCCGCCTGCCCCGCAGAGTTTGCCGCCCCGATTACGTAGACATGACGATCGCGATACGTTGCCGCTTCGCTCGGCGCAGCCCCGTAGAAGACACCGGCGCCTTCGAATCTCTCGCAACCAGGAACTTCGAGCTTGCGAACGGTCATTCCGCTGGCAACGAGGACGGCATGGCTGCGCAGTTCGCTGCCGTCGGTCAAGGCGACGACCTTGATCGTGTCATCAACGCGGATTCCCTCCACCTCGACGGCGGTCACCAACTCGGCTCCGAGCCGGGTTGCCTGCGCAACAGCGCGTTGCGCCAGATCGGTCCCGCTGACTCCGCTCGGGAAACCCAGATAGTTCTCGATTCGCGAGCTGGTGCCGGCCTGGCCCCCGGGAGCATCCTTTTCGAGCAGGGCGACGCGGAGGCCCTCGGATGCGCCGTAGACCGCACCGGCAAGACCGGCCGGTCCTCCGCCGACAATGACCAAGTCATAGAACGGGCTCTCCGCTTCGGTGTGCAGCCCGACAGCGGCTGCCAACCCACGACGATCGGGCTGAACAACGGCCGGTCGGTCGGGGAACAACACAACGGGAATTGCCGCAGGGGTGCCTGTTGCCGCCTCGACTATGGCCCGCGCCGCGTCGTTGCGCTCTATGTCCAGAAATCGATACGGGATCCGATTGCGAGCGAGGAAGTCTTTCACTTGGTGGGTCGCCGGGGACCAGGTCGTCCCCGCAACCCTGACGCCGTCAAACGGCGCCGGACGATTTGCCACCCACTCATCGAGCATTTCGTCGAGGACCGGATAGAGATGGTCCTCGGGCGGATCCCACGGCTTCATCAGGTAGTGGTCCAAGCCCACCTCGTTGATTGCCTGGATGGCCGCAGCCGTGTCGGCGTAGGCGGTGAGGAGGACCCGCTTTGCCTCTGGGTAACTCTCTTGCGCCTGGAGGAGGAAGTCTGTGCCGGCCAGACCCGGCATCCGCTGGTCGACAACGAAGAGGGCGACCGCGTCGCCACGCCCGAGTAGCTCGACAACGGCTTCTAGCGCTTCTTCCCCGGACTCCGCGCGCACGACCCGGTAGTCCTTGCCGTAGCGGGCCGCAATGTCCCGACCGGCCGCACTCAGCACCTGCGGGTCGTCGTCAACAAGGATGATCGCCGGTCTACTCACGGTGCGCCCTTCATGCGAAATCGTCGAGAGGAAGATACCGATGTGCGACGCTCGTGTCGTCTACAAACACAGAGCGGAAGCCAGATGGATCCACCCCCAGCGGATAGCCAACCGGCCCTGATGTGACCATTTCGAAGCTGCCGTCGAACGCTATTGAGTTCCGATGCCAGTGTCCGGCGAAGGCGTGACTGATCGCCGCCCGCCGGACCAGATCGAGAATACGCTGGCGGCGTTGGCGAGGTAGGTTCCAGTACGTGTCGGCCTCATCCGGACGACGAATGAAGAGCGGATGGTGGCCAAAGAGGACTATTCGCTGCTGCCGCGCGATCGCCTGCTCGACTTCCTCTTCGAGAAAGGTCATCTGATCGTCGAACTCGTCCGGCACCTCATACGGGTAGTCGATGACGACGGTGTTGAGCACGAGGAAGCGAACGTCCCCGTAGTCGAATCCGTAGTAATCCGGTCCAAATGCTTCCCGGTATTTGTCGATGCTGTGGCGGGTGGGAACGACCGTGTCGGCACCGATGTCGTGGTTGCCGGGAACCCACCGCATCGGGATGTCATCGTCGAGCCCCGCAGTAATGCGAAGCAGGGCATGGAGCTGCGCCTCCGATCCGGGATCATCGATCATGTCGCCCCCCATCACCACAAACTCGGGTCGGAGTGAGTTGGCCGCAGCGATCGCCGTCGCATACCGCGCCGCGTCCCACTCGTGGCCTTCGACTTCGGGGACCTGCCACACTCGCATGTCGCGATCTGCCAGCTCAGCAACCTGGGATTCCGTCAGGCCGCTGAAAGTGGCGTAGGCCCCGAGCTGGCAGTCCGCCATGAAGATGAAAGAGAAACCGGCCAATTGAACCTCGGCTTGGGGTAAGCCAACCTAGCGCTACTTCCAAGCGGAAGGCGTCCCGCCGCTCACGGCAGAAAGCGATCCCGATCAACGACTACCCGTCGATGGTTGCCGTGCGCTACGACCTCATCGTCCTCCACGACCCTGAACTCGAACGTGATCGTGCGTCCTTCGATCGCCGTTACCTCGGCATGCGCAGTGACTGCTCGGCCCAGATGGGTCGCTTTGACGTGGTGCAGTTCGACGTGGACGCCGACCGACGTCTGCCCTTGGTCGAGGTCTTCGCCCAACGCAGCCACCGCGGCCTGCTCCGCTAGAGCCAGCACCCGGGGCGTGGCCAAGACGGGAACATCGCCCGAGCCGTGGGCGATGGCGGTGTCGTGGTCACCGACGACGAGCGTTACTTCGGCGGCATCTCCGGACTTGATCATGACCGGGACGATAGCCGTCGCAACAGTCGCTACCGTGAGCGAACCAAGGAGGTGGTGGAGTGGTAACACTCGAGCGGAACGACGCAGTGTTTGTTCTCACGATGGACGATGGCGAAAACCGCATGAACCAGAACTGGCTGGATGCGATGAACCAGGCACTCGACGAAGTCGACGGCAGCGCAAACCCGATCGCACTCGTCACCACCGGTACCGGCAAGTTCTTCTCCAATGGGCTGGATCTGGAGTGGATCATGGGATCGGGTGTTGACATGCTGGAGTTTGTCCGCAACGTCGAACGGCTCTTCGCCCGAGTGATCGCCACCCCTTACATCACGGTTGCAGCTCTCAATGGTCACACCTTTGCCGCCGGTGCCATGCTGGCGCTGTGCCACGATTTTCGGGTAATGCGTTCCGATCGGGGGTTCTTCTGCCTGCCTGAGGTCGATATCAGGATCCCCTTCACCCCCGGCATGATCTCGTTGATCCGGTCACGCATGACCATCACCACCTTCCACGAGGCCATGGTCACAGGCCGCCGATTCGGCGGAGACGAGGCAGCCGCCAAACACATCGTCCACCAGGCGGTTGCCGAGGCGGAGGTATTGCCCATCGCGACCTCCCTGGCAAGTGACCTGGCCGGGAAGGACCGCAACACGCTGCGCACCATCAAGGAGGGCATGTACGGCGAGACGATCCGGCTGCTGCAGAACAGCCCCGGTACTCAGCCTGCGTAGCCCGGACGGCCCTTGATGCACCCGATCGATCGCGCCGCAGCCGTCATGATTCGACGGGGCCCCAAGCGGCTCCGTATCTTCCCCGGCGGTTGGGGCGAGGCTCGCCACATCGAGATGCTGGCGGACGTAGATGCGTTGGCATCCGACCCGCCTGAGCTCAACATCTCGTGGGGCCCGACCAAGCACCTGGCGGATCGAACGGTGCGCGACGGCCACTTTGCCGCGCTTACCGACCTCCCGGCGCCCGCCCGTACCGCCGCCATCAGGCTGGTCGAACCGCCTGGCGGCACGGCGAGGCTCTGCCTTCTCATGGCTGCATGGAACGATCACGGTTACAACACCAGGCAGCAGCTCGCCGATGAGCTGGTGCATCGCGGGATCGGTAGCCTCATTCTGGAGATTCCGTACTACGGGCATCGCCGTGTGGTCTTGGCCGACGAGCAACCTGTTCAGACGGTCGCCGACTTCGCCCGAATGGGCCTGGGGGCGGTCAGCGAGGGCCGAGCACTGCTCAACCACTTCCGCCACGAATACGAGATGGGCGTGTCTGGCTACTCGATGGGCGGCAACATCGGCGCACTGGTTGGCGCGGCTGCCGGCTACCCGGTGGCTATTGCCCCGCTGGCTGCCTCACACTCTCCGGGTCCGGTGTTTCTGGACGGCGTCATCAGCAACGGAATCCAATGGGATGCGTTGGGAGGTAAGGCGCACCGTCCCCGGCTCCGAGAGTCGCTCGGCGCCGCTTCCGTGCTCCGTCTGCCGGCACCGGATTGGACTCGAGCTGCGGTGATGGTGGCGGCGCGCCGCGACGGCTTTGTGCCATCGCAGGCCGTTGCGGCATTGCATCGCCACTGGCCCGGATCCGAATTGCGGTGGAGACCGGGAGGTCATGCAACCCTCCTGTGGCGGCAGCGCCGGGTACTCGCCGATGCAATCTCCGACAGCTTCGACCGTTTGGCAAACAACCAGAACGCCTAATCTGACGTCATGGAAAGTTATGCAATAGGGCGGGCCGGCGGTACCACCGTGATCGCCATCGAAGGTGACGTGACCCGTCAGCCGGTAGAAGCCGTTGTCAACTCCGCCAACGAGGTCTTGCAGCACAACGAGAGCGTTGCCACGGCCATTGTCCGCACCGGCGGCAGGGTCATCCAGGAGGAATCGGACGTCTGGGTGCTCGACAACGGTCCGCTGGAGCCCGGTATTGCGGCCGTGACCACAGGCGGAATGCTGCAGGCGTCACATGTCATCCACGTTGTCGGCCCCCAATACGGCGAGGTGGACGACCCGGCCGAGCTACTCGCTTCGTCTACTCAGGCAGCTCTGCAAGCAGCCCACGAGCACGGATTGAAGTCGGTTGCCCTGCCTGCCATTGCCACCGGCCAGAAGAAGTATCCGATTGCGGAGGCAGCTCCTGTGATCGTCGGCGCCGTCGTCGAATGGCTGCAGCAGAACCCCGATACCCTCACTGAGGTCAGGTTGGTCGGCTTCAGCAAGCAGCAAACAGATCACTTCGTAGCTGCAGTAAACGACCGCCTGGGCGCCTAGCACCGAGGCGCTAGCGCCGCTCCAACCGTCGTTGCAGACCAGGGTCCAGCGGCAGAGCTGTTGCCATCCGAATCGGGGTGATCGAGATGATCCCGGCATCGAGCACTGCGATGTCGGAGTCGGGCGAATCCCCGTTCGTGTGGAGCACTCCATCCCAGTCGTGGCTGTACACACCATCCCGGCCGCTGAACAACGACCCGTAGCTGGTTCGGGCCAGGGTGGTGATCCGCCGTTCAGTGTTGGTGTCCGCAGCGGCAGGGAAGTTGACCGAAAGGGCATCGACGTCCGGAGGGAATCCTGCCTCGAGAATGGTGGCTGCGATTTCTGCTGCGACCTCAGCGAGCCTGACCCACATCTCGATCGAGTCCGTTGAGGCAGCCCACGGCCCCCACTGGCGCCAGGGCCCATCGGCCATCGCGGAAAACGCGATGCCGGGCACACCTATGTTCGAGGCCTCGATGGCGGCGGCAATCGTTCCGCTGCCGGTTGAGAAGGCGCTCCCCTTGTTGGCACCGATGTTGATCCCCGACACAACTAGATCGGGGAATTCGCTCAACAAGCCGAATGCGCCCACCTGGACACAATCCGCCGGGTAACCGTCCACGGCCCACATCGGGAAATCCTCGTGCTCCACTTCCGTGACCCGTATCTCACGATGGCGGCTGATCGCTTTTCCGATCCAGCTCCGTTCCCGGTTCGGTGCCGCGACTGCGACGTTTCCCAAGTGGCACAACGCTTTCGCTAGCGGTCGGAGCGCCGGAGCGTCGATGCCGTCGTCATTTGTGATGAGGATCGTGGTCATAGGCCGCACACTACCCGGGAATATTCTTAGTCATTACTTACTTGAAATATGAGTCCGTATCGCTTAGATTACATATAGAGAACAAAGATAGAACTTCTCAAGGGAGCAACGTAATGAACTTGGTACGCTTTGATCCGTTTAGCGTTATGCGTGACTTTGACCGTCTCTTCGAGACAGCAGACAGACCCCTCAGCCGCTGGATGCCGCGCGTTGACGTTCTCGACAAGAACGATGCGTTGCTGGTCCGCACCGAGATTCCGGGTGTTGATCCGGAGAGCATCGACGTGACCGTAGAGAGCGGGACGCTGACCATCAAGGGATCGCGTAGCTTCGAGAACGAGGAATCCTCCGAGAACTATCACCGCAAGGAGATCTTCGAGGGATCCTTCGAGCGAACCATCCTCCTCCCGGAGGGCGTCGACGCCGAAGCCGTCACTGCATCAACCAAGGACGGAATCCTCGAGATCAGTATTCCGAGGCGGCCCGAGGTTCTGCCCCGCAAGATCGAGGTCGAGATTCAGCGCTAACACTCTCCCTCCCCTCCCTCCCGTTTAGCGCTGCAAAGGGCCGGCCCGCTCCCCCGGTGGGCCGGCCCCCTCCTTTCCCGACCCGGTAGCTCAGATTTGTCGTAGAGTCCAAGGAACATGACTGAACCCGCTGAACCTCGCTTAGAAGAGTCCGGCAACTCCGGGCTGATTCGCAAGACCGGTGTGGCGGTCGCCGGTAGCGCGGTGACCGCAGCGGGCGTCGTGATGTTGGTGACCCCGGGACCAGGGATCATCACGATCGCAGTCGGTCTCGGCATCCTCGGCTCTGAGTTCAAGGCCCCCCGCCGTTTCCTCACGCGCATCAAGGACAGAGTGAGCGATCTCGGTTCCTA
>JASJEG010000104.1 GCA_030064765.1 Acidimicrobiia bacterium
CGGCGCGGATGCTCTTTGTACACGTTCCGACGATCTGGCTGGCATACCTGGCGTTTGCGGTGACTTTCATCGCAAGCATCACGTACCTGGTCACCAACAAGCTGCGGTGGGATCACGTAGCAGGAGCATCTGCCGAGATCGGGGTTGTATTCACGACAGTTGCGATCATCGGTGGGATGGTCTGGGGCAAGGCAACCTGGAACGTCTATTGGACCTGGGACGCTCGCCTCACGCTGACCGCAATCATGTTGTTCGTCTACGTCGGTTATCTGGCGCTGCGCCGCGTGATTGCCGACCCGGAGGTCCGGGCCCGCCGCTCCGCGGTGCTGGGCATCCTCGGTCTCCTCCAGCTCATACCGGTTCATTTTTCTGTGACGTGGTGGCGGACGCTTCATCAAACCAACACCTTCCGTCCGCGCGACATCCAGATGGATGGGCCAATTCTGGCTGCACTGCTCGCCTCGGTCGCAGCGTTCACGGTCGTCTATGCGGCGCTGCTACGCCACCGGATCCGGCTCGAGAGGCTGGAGCATGCCGCCCATGCCGCAGCGGCCGCCCCGCTGGGACCGGTCGCCGGGGATGCAGTAACTGCGCCAAACATGAACCGACC
Source organism: Acidimicrobiia bacterium (assembly GCA_030064765.1). GTDB lineage: Bacteria > Actinomycetota > Acidimicrobiia > Spongiisociales > UBA5794 > JAAETI01. The sequence goes on from JASJEG010000104.1 coordinate 611, forward strand.
GGAGGGCCAGCCATGAGGTACGCCGTGGTCGGATACGTTCTCACGTACGCCACCCTGATCGGCTATGTCGTGTTGTTGTTTGCACGATTGCGGCGGGCGGAGAGAAAGGTTGGGAGCGAACGGTGATCCGTCGCTACTGGAAGTTCTTTGTGCCCGCGATCGCAGTGCTCGGCGTCCTCGTTGTTCTGCTGATCAACCTCTCGGCAAATCTGGTCTACTTCAGAACACCCACCGAGCTGCTCAACGAGATCGAGCCGTCCGAGGCGCGGCTCCGACTCGGAGGACAGGTTGTCGAAGGAAGCGTTCTCGACAACGGAGAAACCCTGCTGTTGACCGTCACCGATGGGAGGGAATCGACTTCTGTGGTTCACAACGGCGTCGTACCCCAGCTGTTCTCAGAAGGTCAGGGGGTAATCGTCGAAGGTACTTGGGACGGGTCATCGTTCCACTCCGACTCGATGCTCATCCGCCACGACGAGCAATACCGCACTGAGAGCGACGAGGTGTACGACACCGTCGAGCACAAACTCGAAGACTCGTGATCGCGACGATCGGTCTACTGGGAATTCTGCTGGCGACTGCAGCATCGGCGCTGCTGATAGTCAAGGCCTGGATGGCTGCCCGCTCCGAAAACGCCGATGCGCGTTCCGCCAACCCCCCGGTAATGATGCTGCTCGCTGGTGCGGTGATTGCATTTGTCGCCTTGGAAGTGGGAATCCTGTCCCATGATTTTTCGATCGAGTACGTCGCCGACAACTCGAGCTCGACGACCCCCTTCGTGTTTCTGCTTGCCGGCGCCTGGGCTGCGCTCGAAGGCAGCGTCGTCCTCTGGGGTCTCGTACTTGCCGGTTTCACGTACTTCGTGGCGCGGACGGTAGGGAAGGGCGATCGGTTGGGTCTCGTTGCTCTCAGCGTGATCGGGGTGGTCGCTCTCTTCTGGTTCGGCTTGATGGCGACTGTCGCTAATCCCTTCCGTGTTTGTACGGAGGTCGCGGCGGGGTCGTGTGTCCAGTCCAGCTGGTTGCCATTCGCCGCAGTCAGTGCTCCGGCAGAGGGGATCGGCGCCAATCCGCTCCTGCAGAACCACATCCTGATGGCCGTCCACCCGCCGATGCTCTACATCGGCTACGTCGGGTTCACGGCCCCGTTTGCCTTTGCTATCGCTGCGATGATTCGAGGGGAACAGGGAAGCGTCTGGCTGGAACGTACCCGGCGCTGGTCGGTGGTGGCGTGGGCCTTCCTCGGCTTCGGGATGCTCCTCGGGGCATGGTGGTCCTATGAGGTGCTGGGCTGGGGCGGTTACTGGGCATGGGATCCCGTCGAGAACGCTGCCTTCCTGCCCTGGCTGGCTGCGACCGCCTTTATTCACTCCGCCGTCGTCCAACGACGCCGGGGAATGCTGCAGGCGTGGAACCTGATCCTTGTCATTGCGACCTTCTCACTGACGATTCTCGGCACCTTCCTCACCCGCTCCGGCACGATCATCTCGGTGCACTCGTTTACTCAGAGTGGCGTCGGCCCCGCGTTGCTGGGATTCCTGATGTTCGTCATTCTCGGATCGCTGGCGTTGTTTGCGTGGCGCTCTCATCTGCTTGGCTCGGCACCGCGGCTCGATTCGCTGGCGAGCCGGGAAGGTGTCTTCCTGTTCAACAACCTGATCCTTACGGTCTTTGCGCTGGCGGTGTTGCTGGGAACGCTCTACCCGATCGTGCTCGAAGCGTTTGGTGGCGAGCGGGTGTCGGTGGGGACTCCCTACTTCAACCGGGTCACCATCCCGGTCGCTTTCCTCTTGCTGCTGGCAATGGGGATCGGGCCGGTGACGCCATACCGGTATGCCCGCCCAGCCGTTGTTTGGGAACGGATAGCCGTCCCGGTGGTTGTTTCGCTGATTGCCGGGGCGGGGGCCGTTCTCCTCGGTGTCGAGTCCGTTCCTGTGGTCCTCGTCGTCATAACGGGTGCGTTTGTGATTGCCAGCGCCGTGAACGAATACACCAGGCAGGTTCGCAAGCTCGAGGGAGGCGCGGTCACCTCAGCAGCCCGGGTGCTGCGGCGTGATCCCGGGTATTGGGGTGGGCAGATTGCTCACATCGGCGTGGCGCTGCTGGCAATCGGTATTGCAGCCTCCAGCGGTCTCGCCAGTCGCAACCAAGTGCAGCTGACTGCGGGAGATGCGGTGCCGGTGGACGGCTACTGCCTCAATTACGAGGGTCCGACCTCGCGTGTCGAGCCGAACCGGAGGGTTGACGGAGCACGCCTCACACTCCTCTCCGCAGATTGCTCGCGTCAGATCTCGGTGCTGGAACCGGTCTTCAACCAATACGCCAGGCCCCCAGCGGTGGCGACGCCTGCGGTCCACACCGGGATTTCCGAGGATGTCTTTGTTGCACTGGCGGCCGTACCCGGGGATGGGGTGGTAGTTGACGTGTATGTGTTCCCATTGATGTGGGTGCTGTGGCTCGGCGGCCTTGTCGCTGTCGGCGGCGGACTGTGGGGAGTAGCTGCCAGGAAGCGCACCCGCTCCTTGGCCGAACGTCCACCTGCGGTGCTCGAGGATGCGTAGCGCGATGCGACAAACGGTCGGATGGCTGATCGCAGCGGCGGCCTTGGCTGTGATCGTTGGCGGGTTATGGCCGGAGAGCGCGGAAGCAGATCCTGCGGTACGCGAGCTGCAGCTCTCGCAACGCATTGCCTGCCCGTGGTGTGACGGCCAATCCCTGGCCGAATCCGACTCTCAGGTCGCCAAAGACCTGGTTGTGATCCTTCGCGAGAGGATCGATGCGGGTTGGAGCGATGACCAGATCTACGAGTTCTTCGCCTCGAGCTACGGAGATCACGTACTGCTTGACCCTCCGCTCACTGGATGGGGCATTGTCCTTTGGTCGTTGCCCGCGGTCGGTCTCATCGCAGGAGCCTGGGTCATCTGGAAGCGGCAGCGGAGGCCGGAATGAGCGGCGAAGCAGACCGCATCCGGGAGCAGATTCGGCAGGTCGAGCGCGACATCGCAGAGATAGCGGAGCAGGGAGCAGGAGGTGAACTCGATCCGGCAACGGTGGAAAGGCTGCGCACCAGGTATGAAGCCGAGCGCGCCGCCTTGTTGCAGGAGTTATCGGATGGCGCGGTACCGGTGGTGGCTACAGAGCCAACGGCAAAGCTCATCACCGGGCGACGCCTGGCTGGTGCAGCGGTGCTGGTGGTTGCAGCTGCCGGTCTAACGATCGGGGTCGTGAATGCCACGGGGGGCTCGCCCGGGGTCGAAGGCGTTGCCTCGGACGTCGTGGGTGGGGGTGGTGTCAACCTGGACGACATCACCAATGAGCAGATGGAAGCGGTGATCGCCGAAAACCCGGAAATCGCCCCAATGCGGCTGGCTCTTGCCGATCGGTACTTCGCTGCGGGGGAGTTCAGCGATGCGCTCACTCATTACATGTATGTGCTGGACACGCTCGGGGTGGATGATCCCGGAGCCTTGGCCAACGTGGGCTGGATGACCTATCAATCCGGTGTTCCCGAGACGGCTGCTTCATTCGTCGAGCGCAGTCTGGAGATTCAGTCCGATGGCGGTATCGCCTTTTGGTATCTGGCCAACATCCGCTTCTACGGCCTCAACGACCCTGCGGGGGCGATTGCGCCGCTGGAGAACCTGCTCCGCTACGACAACCTCCCGCAGGAGTTGCGCGCCGCCGCCGAGGATCTGCTGCGAGACGCCGGGGCACTCAATGAGTAGCTCGAAGAACTCCTCCGGCCCGCTGTTTTGGGGAGTCGTCATCTCCGCAGTAGCGGTGATGGTCGTCGGGATCATCTTCACCAGCCGCTTCGACCGGGACATCACCCTGACGCAGTCACCGCTCATCGATGAACCGGCTCCCGAGGTGGACATCCGGTTTCTCGACTCACTGGACGACTTCCGGCTCTCCGACTACCGCGGCGACATCTTGGTTGTGAACTTCTGGGCCTCGTGGTGTCTGAACTGTCGCGTCGAACATGACGCACTGAACACGGCTGCGGCCGGCTATGCGGACCTCGGAGTGACCTTCGTCGGAATTGCCTATCAGGATCGCGAGTCGGCCAGCCAAGCCTTCCTCGAGGAGCTGGGGAGAGGAGACCCCTATGTCTACGGAGTCGACGAGGGGTCTCGCGTCGCGGTTGAATTTGGTGTGCTTGGTTTGCCTGAGACCTTCTTCATCGATCGTGACGGCGTTGTTCGCGGCAAGGTGAGCGGGCCTGTGAACCTCGACTTTCTGAGTAGGACGATCGAGGCGCTGGCGCTTGGAGAGGCGATCGACCCGCAGACCGTCACCGACGACGTCGAGAACCGGTAGGGGCAGGCTCGCTGCGGCCGGCGCCGCGGATGACTAAATCATCCAATAGGTCGCGCGATGCTGCGGCGATCTCGGCGACTGCTCTGTCGAATGCGGCTGCGTTGTGACTGGCCGGTGTGCTGAACCCGCTGATCTTGCGAACGAACTGGCGGGCCGCGGCCTCGATGTCGTCGTCGGGTGCCGGTGTCGCTCCCTCGCGGAGCCGTTTGATGCTTCTACACATATGATGACCCTACATGTCGGTGGAAGAGAGAGAGCACTGGGACCATCGCTACGCGACCGAAGGGGCGCGTAGCGTCGAGCCTGCAACCTTCCTTGTCGAAGTGGCGGGCCGGTTTCCACCGGAAGCCAGGATCCTCGACGTCGGCGGCGGCAGCGGCAGGAATGCGATCTGGCTGGCAAGCCGAGGACATCGGGTAACCATCGTCGACATCTCGATGGAAGGGTTGCGTCTGGCGCAGACCGCAGCCAGCGAAGCCGAGGTCGATATCGCCACCATTGCGGCCGACCTGGACAACACCCCTCTCCCGCACGGACCGTGGGACGTCATTGTCGACTTCCACTTCATCAAGCGTCACTTGCTTCCTCAGTTCATGGAGGTACTACGTCCGGGTGGTTTGCTCGTCTTCTGTCGCGCAACCACAAAGAACCTCGAGCGCAACGAGCGGCCGCCGCGTCCCTATCTCCTCGATCAGGGGGAGGGCTGGGACCTGCTCGGGCGTTTTGAGCTGCTGATTGCCCGGGAAGGTTGGTCGGTCGAAGGGCGGCACGAGTTCGAAGCCCTGGCACAGCGTCCCGCCTGATGTTTTCGCACTCCGACGACCCTCCTAGCATCTGAGGGATCGCGATTCGAGGAGCAATGAAGTGAGCACCGAGGCCGACTTTCGCCTGCCGCGGACGGTGATCCCGAGCCGGTATGAGCTCACCATTGCTCCGGATCTCGAGCAGGCGACATTTGCGGGTCACCAGGTGGTCGATGTCGAAGTACTGCAGCCGGTACGAGAGGTGGTTCTCAATGCGGCCGAGATCACGATCGCCGACGTCGAGATGGTGAAGGTGGATGGCCGCGAGCGTGTGGTTGCGACGGGCATCGAGTACGACGAGGAGAGAGAGCGGGCCACTTTCAGCTTCGACGAAGCGCTCGCACCTGGAGAGTGGCAGCTCCTCACCAGCTTCCGGGGGATCCTCAACGACGATCTGCGTGGCTTCTACCGGTCCACCTACAAGGATGATTCCGGCACCGAGCACGTCATAGCCACGACCCAGTTCGAAGCAACCGATGCCAGGCGCGCCTTCCCCTGCTGGGACGAACCAGACCTCAAGGCGACGTTCTCAGTGGCTCTCGAAGTGGCCCCGGGTTTGGTGGCCGTGTCCAATGCAAGGGAGATCTCTGCGGAAGCCGGCGACACCGGAAACGTCGTGCGCCGGTTTGCGGAGACAATGAAGATGTCGACCTATCTCGTTGCCTTTGTGATTGGCGAGTTCGAGATACAAGACCCCGTTGATGTGAGTGGGGTGCCGTTGCGTGTGGTGCATCCGCCCGGCAAGGGACATCTCACCGAGTTTGCGCGCGAAGTTGGAGCTTTCGCTCTCGACTTCTTCGCCGACTACTACGAGATTCCATACCCGGGAGACAAGCTCGACCTAATCGCGGTTCCCGACTTCGCTTCGGGCGCAATGGAGAACCTCGGGGCCGTTACCTTCCGAGAGACGGCGCTGCTCGTTGACAAAGTGCGGGCCACCCGCGGGGAGCTTGCTCGCGTCGCAGACGTCATCGCTCATGAGATCGCCCACATGTGGTTCGGCGATCTAGTGACGATGAAATGGTGGAACGGGCTCTGGCTCAACGAGGCCTTTGCCAGCTTCATGGAGCTGAAGTGCGTTGACGCCTTCAGGCCGGAGTGGAATCGCTGGCTGTCATTTGCCAATGAGAGGGCGCATGCGATGGATGTCGACGGGCTCGAGTCGACCCGTCCGGTGGAGTATCCGGTTGCTTCGCCGGAGGAAGCCGAGGGCATGTTTGACACCCTCACCTACGGCAAGGGCGCGGCGGTGCTGCGGATGCTGGAGCGGTTCCTCGGCAAGGAGACCTTCCGCCGTGGGATCGCCGCCTACTTGAAGAAGCATGCGTACGACAACACCGACACTGCCGATCTGTGGGAAGCGCTCGAGGTCGCATCCGGCGAACCCGTCGGGGAAATCATGAGCGACTGGATCTACCAGGGCGGCTATCCACAGCTCGACATCGCCAGGGCAGAAGGTGGCTACCGCGTTGAGCAGCGCCATTTCCGCTTCCTGGGAGGGGGAGACTCCCGGTGGAAGGTGCCCGCTCTCTATCAGACCGACGACGACAGCGGTCGGCTAATTGTCGAGGGAAGCTCGTTCATACCGACGACCGGCGACAGCGTGCTGCTCAACGTGGGGGGTGACGGGTTCTACCGCGTCAACTATCCCGAGCCGCTCTTGCGGGGGTTGGCGGCGGGACTTGACACTCTGCAGGCCACAGAGCGGTACGCGGTGCTAGCGGACACCTGGGCGAATGTGCTCGCCGGAGCGACAGAGGCGAAGGACTTCTTGAACCTGGTAGGCGAACTCGACAGTGAGGCTGAGCCCGACGTTTGGGCAGCTGCGATCAGCGGCCTCGGCGAGCTGAGCCGGGTGGTTTCCTCGGATGATCGCCCCAATCTGGAGAAGCTGGTACGCGATTTGGTAAGCCCCCGGGTTGATGAGTTGGGATGGGATACCTCGCCCGACGATCGCTACCAGACCCGCCGGCTACGGGCGCTGCTGTTGCGAACCGCCGGCATCCTCGGTGACGACGCCGCTGTGCAGGCAACAGCTCGAGATGTGCTCGACTCATTGGCCACCGACCCGGGAGCCGTGGACGGCGACGTCGCCGATGCTGCGGTGGCCGTCGTTGCCGCCAGCGGGGGCGTTTCCGAGTTCGAGCGCATGCTGCAACTGCGGCGCGAGGCGGCAAGTCCCCAGGACGAAGTGCGTTATCTGCGGGCCGCGGCAGCTGTTCCCGACAAGGAGACTGCGCTCCTTCTCATCGACATGATCCTCAGCGGGGAGATCCGATCGCAGGACGCGACCTGGCTCGTGGCGCGCCTCATCGGCCATCGGGACACCGGACGAGCGGTTTGGGAGCGAGTCAAGCATGACTGGGAGGCGCTGCTTGCCGCCATGCCGGCTAGTCATAAGTGGCGGATGCTCGACTGGATCATGTACCGATCCGAGCCGGATGTCGCCGTCGACGTCGAGCGGTGGTTGCGGGACCATCCGATTCCCGGTGCCGAGCAGATCACCGCCCAGCAACTGGAGCGTCTGCGGGTGCGGGTCGGTCTGCGGGAGCGGGAAGCGCCGCGTCTCAGCCGGACATTGACCTAGGAGTCGGGTATCCGGTTCAATCCCAGGTAGAGCATCAGGAGCGCAACCAGAAACAACCCGAGGCCGATAATCGCCGGGCCGACTGCGCCTGTCAGGAAGATGGCCATTACCCCGAGCAGTAGCCCGAGCTCGGCGATGGCGACCCGAATGATGAACCCGGTCTGGACTCGGGCTGGTGGCGTTGGACGCTCCCCGGCTCGCGAGTACCACAGTGCCGCTGCCACGAGACCAATCAAGCCAACAACAGCAACCGCAAGGACTGCTCCATCGCCGAGATCCGGGGATGGAGGCTCGCTGAGATCGATTCCGGCTAGGACGATCACGATCAAAACGGCTGCCGTGGCGAAACTCGCAGTCACCAATCGCAACGTTCGCTTCACGGCGACCATGTCGGGCATGAGCGAGACTGTAGTGTTCGTGACACAACCGTTCTTGCGTACATGGCGGCGGATATGAGCCGTGTGTTACGCAAGAACGGAGAGGATCGGCGACCGAGGAGGACCGGTGCGGGTTGTAACCGTCGATGGGGGGCCGCTTGGCATCTCGGAGGTGGTCGATGTTGCCAATAGCGACGCCAGGGTGGTGCTTGACCCAAAGGTCGCCGAACGTATGGCCCCAGCACGGCAGCTGGTCGAAGACGTGGTGGCGGCCGACCGCACCGTATACGGCATAACGACCGGGTTTGGGCGGCTGGCGACGACCCGCATCGATCCCGAACAGGCGGCCCAGCTACAGGTCCGTCTCTTGCGGAGCCACGCTGCGGGTGTCGGAACACGTCTGAGCGATCGCAGTGTGCGGGCGATGCTGCTGCTCCGGGCACGCACCCTGGCGCAGGGTCATTCGGGAGTTCGTTTCGAAATCGTTGAACGACTGATCGAGATGCTGAATCGCGACCTGTTGCCGGTAGTTCCGGGGCAGGGCTCGGTAGGGGCGTCAGGCGATCTGGCACCCTTCGCCCATCTAGCTCTTCCGCTCATCGGCGAAGGCGTCGTCCGCGTCGACGGTGTGGAGCAGGACGCTTCCACTGCGTTGCGTGCAGCCGGAATCGAGCCCTTGACGTTGACGGCGAAGGAAGGCCTCAGCCTGCTCAACGGAACCGAGGGGATGCTCGCCCTGGGCGTAATCTCGCTCAGCGAGTCCCGCTCCCTGGCAAATGCTGCGGACATCGCATGCGCCTTGTCGGTTGAGGGTTTGCTGGGGTCGGCCAAGCCGTTCCTGCCGCAAATTCACCAGCTCCGGCCCCATCCCGGCCAGATCACTTCCGCCGCCAACATCGCACGGCTCGTGGATGGGTCGGGGATCGTTGCAAGTCATGCCCACGATCTCGTCCACGCGGTGCAGGACGCCTACAGCCTGCGCTGCGCTCCACAGGTCCATGGGGCAAGTCGCGACACTCTCAACTATGCCGCCGAGGTCTTCAAGCGTGAACTGGGATCGGTCGTCGACAACCCGATCGTGTTCGCCGAAGCCGGGGCGGTGGTCTCGGGCGGCAACTTCCATGGCCAGCCGCTGGCCGTGGTGCTCGACTTCCTGGCGATCGCCATCACGGAACTCGGGTCGATTTCCGAGCGGCGCACCGACCGCATTCTCGACCCGGACAGGTCGAGCGGCCTGCCGCCGTTTCTTGCCACCAGCCCCGGCCTCAACTCCGGGTACATGCTTTCGCAGTACACCGCGGCGGCGCTTGTCGCCGAGAACCGCGTGTTGTCGCATCCGGCCTCTGTTGAGTCAATTCCTACCTCGGGCCTCCAGGAGGACCATGTGTCGATGGGTTGGGGTGCCGCTCGCAAACTGCAGCGTGTCATTCTCAACACCGCCAACGTGCTTGCCGTCGAGATCATGTGTGCGGTCTCGGCGATCGAACATCGAACGCCGCTCGAGCCGGCCACGATCACGGAGGCGATCTGCGCTTTGGTGAGGCGGCGAGTCGAGCCGCTGGTTGACGATCGCCCGATCGGTCCCGATATCGAAGCCATCGCCGCGATGATCCTGGCGGGCGAGTTCGACGAGTTCATCGGATAGACCGGCTGTCGGAAGGCAGCCGCGTACAATGAGTCCTCACCTAGATGCGGGAGTAAAGACATGGGTCTGATGGACACCATCAAAGGTTGGTTCTCGAAAGCCAAAGACACCACAGGCGGCGTGACAGAGAAAGCCGGTGACGTGGCCGAGGGCGCTTGGGACAAGACCAAGGATGTCGCCGGGAAGGCCGGTGACGTGGCCGAGGGTGCTTGGGACAAGACCAAGGATGTCGCCGGAGATGTCGCCGAGAAGGCTGGTGATGTAGCCGAGGTGGCCTGGGACAAGACCAAGGATGTCGCCGGGAAGGCCGGTGACGTGGCCGAGGGTGCTTGGGACAAGACCAAGGATGTCGCCGGAGATATCAAGGACAAGTTCGACGGCGGCGACGAGGAGGCGGCCGCAGAAGAGCCGGCCGCAGCGGAACCCCTCGCAGAAGAGCCCGACGCCGAAGAGCCGACGGCAGGCGCCTAGGTTCTCAGATTGTTGTGATGAAGACCGCCGGTCCGCCGGCGGTCTTCTCGTTGGTCCTCGCGGTAGCCTGGGAGTTGCATCAACCGAGGAGGGTCGAGTGTCCGGTCCACGTCTCGTGACGGCCCCGCGGGGCACCCAGCTGCGCACCAGGGGATGGCTGCAAGAAGCCGCACTGCGTTGTCTCATGAACAACCTCGATCCGGAGGTGGCGGAGAACCCCGACGAGCTCGTCGTATACGGCGGGCGGGGGAGGGCAGCTCGCAGCTGGGCGGCGTTTGATGCGATAGTTCGCAACCTGGAAACGCTCGCAGACGACGAAACGCTGCTCGTGCAATCGGGCAAACCGGTCGGCCGGTTCCGTACCCACGAAATGGCCCCTCGCGTGCTCATTGCGAACAGCAATCTGGTTCCAGATTGGGGCAACTGGGAGCACTTCTGGGAGCTGGAAGACGCGGGGTTGATGATGTACGGGCAGATGACCGCGGGGTCCTGGATCTACATCGGGACCCAGGGGATTCTCCAGGGCACCTATCAAACCTTCATTGCCCTGGCCGAGCAGCGCTTCAGTGGCACGCTCGCCGGCACGATCACGCTGACCGCGGGACTCGGTGGGATGGGCGGCGCCCAGCCGCTGGCTATCACCATGTGCGACGGGGTTGCCCTCTGTGTCGAGGTCGATCCGCAGCGCATCGAGCGCCGGCTCGAGCATCGCTATCTCGACGAGTTTGCCGACTCGCTCGATGCCGCCGTCGCCATGGCCACAGCCGCCAAGGAGGAGCGCCGTCCACTTTCGATCGGTGTTGTCGGCAACGCTGCCGAGGTGTTCCCAGAGCTCCTGCGCCGCGGTGTGGCCATCGACATAGTGACCGACCAAACATCCGCACACGATCCACTGAACGGCTACATCCCGGCCGGCTACTCAATCGGCGACGCGTCAGAGCTGAGGACCGCAGATCCGCCGGCCTACATCAAGGCTGCTCGCGAATCCATGGCCGTGCATTGTGAGGCCATGGTTGGCTTCCAGCGCGGCGGAGCGGAGGTGTTCGACTACGGCAACAACCTGCGTGGCGAAGCCAAGACCGGCGGGTTCGCTGATGCCTTTGCCTACCCCGGTTTTGTTCCCGCCTACATCCGACCCCTCTTTTGCGAGGGGATGGGGCCGTTCCGCTGGGTAGCGCTGTCCGGCGACGCGGCGGACATCGCCGCCACCGACGCCGCCGTCGCTCAGCTGTTTCCGGAGAATCGAGCGTTGGGCCGCTGGCTGGAGATGGCCGCCGAGAGAGTTCAGTTCCAGGGGCTTCCCGCCCGCATCTGCTGGCTGGGATACGGCGAACGTCACCAAGCAGGTCTGGCGTTCAACGACTTGGTCGCTGCGGGCAAGATCTCAGCCCCCATTGTCATCGGGCGCGATCATCTCGACTCGGGGTCGGTGGCTTCGCCGTATCGGGAGACAGAAGCGATGCTCGACGGCTCTGACGCGGTCGCCGATTGGCCGATTCTCAACGCCCTATTGAACACTGCGTCGGGAGCGGCATGGGTTGCGGTGCATCACGGTGGTGGGGTTGGGATCGGCAAGTCGATCCACGCCGGTGCTCAAGTGGTTGCCGACGGAACTGAGGAGGGTGCGTTGCGGCTGGCGCGGGTGCTGACCAACGATCCCGGGACCGGGGTGATTCGCCACGTCGATGCCGGCTACCCGGAGGCCGAACGGGCGGCAGTCGAGCGGGGTGTGATCATCCCTATGCGAGATCGACATGGTCTCCAGTAGCCTCCTCGCCAGCAACATCGGCCAGCTCGTAACCAACGACCCGGCACGGGATGACTTGCTCGGCGCAATCGACGATGCTGCGATTGCAGTCAGCGACGGGCATGTGGTTTGGGTCGGTCCTGCAGCCGACGTTCCTGGGGAATGGCGGGAGCTTCCCGAATTTGATTGTGAGGGCGCTGCCGTTGTTCCCGGGTTTGTAGACGCACACACCCATCTTGCGTTTGCAGGAGATCGAGCCGATGAGTTCGGTCGTCGGCTCCGCGGAGAGTCCTACGAGGAGATAATGGCCGCCGGTGGCGGTATTCAGTCGACGGTTGCTGCGACTCGGGCGGCGTCAGCTCGGGAACTGCTCACCACCACGATGCCGCGGGTCGAGAGGATGCTGCGGGCGGGAACCACAACGGTTGAGATCAAGTCGGGCTACGGGCTCGACCGCGACACCGAGCTGCGGTTGCTCGGGGCGATCGCAGCCGTCGACGACTCGCTCGAGATCGACGCCGTACCGACCTTTCTCGGCGCCCACACAGTCCCAATCGAATTCGCCGGCGATGGCGACGGATATGTGACCCATCTCGTCGACGAGATCCTTCCGGCCTGTGCGCCTTATGCGCGGTTCTGCGACGTCTTCTGTGACGAAGGGGTGTTCACCGTCGAGCAAGCCAGGAGCGTGCTATATGCCGGACGGCAACACGGGTTGGAGCCACGCCTCCACGCCAACCAGCTTGCAGCCTCCGGGGGAGCGAAGCTGGCGGCCGAGCTGGGTGCGGTCAGCGCCGATCATCTGGACCACATTGACGACGAAGACATCGATGTGTTGCGGGCTGCGGGGGTCGTTGCGATCCTGCTTCCCGGAGTCTCGTTTTCCCTGCAGCTACCCCAAGCGCGCGGCAACGACTTGTGGGATGCCGGAGTCACGGTGGCGCTGGCCACCGACTGCAATCCCGGAACCTCCAATATCGAGACCATGCCGTTCGTGATCGCCCTGGCGTGTCTGGAGATGGGTCTTTCTCCCGAGCGCGCCATCTGGAGCGCTACCCGAGGCGGAGCCCTGGCACTGGGGCTCGAAGATCGCGGTCAGTTGACCCCTGGAGCATTGGGAGACTTTGTTGTGCTGGCGCACCCCAGCTACGTGCACCTCGCCTACCGGCCGGATGCGCCGCCGGTGCGGGCAGTCATCAAGCGCGGTGAGCTCGTGGCAGGTTGACAACGCTCCCGGCCCGGCGTGCCAGACTGCGGGGGTGCCAGTTGCCTACCTAGATGCGGAATACCCGCTGCGCATTGCCCACCGCGGGAGTCGCGTCCTCTGGCCGGAGAACACCGCGGAGGCCTTTCAAGGAGCGATCGACCTCGGCTACACGTACATCGAGACCGACGTGCAAATGACCCGCGACGGTGTCGTGGTGGTGTTTCACGACGCAACGCTCGAGCGAACCACCAACGGGGCCGGTCCCGTCGACCGCTGGGACTTCGCCGACCTGCAGCAACTCGATGCGGCCTGGTGGTTCGGCGAGGTGGACGGTTATCCGCTGCGGGGGACCGGAGTCAAGGTGCGCTCGCTCGACGAGGTGTTCGCCACCTGGC
>JASJEG010000105.1 GCA_030064765.1 Acidimicrobiia bacterium
GATGGCATCCTTTCTCGTTCGGGCGCTCGGGCTCGATCCGATTGTGCCGCCACCACTCCCCGCCGACTACGTGACTCCCGACGATGTGGGGGTGACGATCGGCGTCGGCGTAATCGCTCCGGCTCCAACCGCCATCGTTGGCAGCCAGAAGATCACCGAAAACGGCACATTGCTCGAGAACGTGGTTGTCGACGGGTGCGTAACCATTGAGGCGGACGATGTCACCATTCGCAATGTGGTCATCAACTGTGCCGGCTACTACCCGATCAAGGCGAGTGAGTCGGCGCAGCGCGACGGTCTGAACATCCATCACTCCCGGATCAATGGTCTCATCGACGCCAAGCTGTTCTTGTTCAACAACATCACAAACGTGCGGATAGCCGACAGCGAGCTGGTGGGTGGGGACGACACCGTCTTCGCCGACGGGAGCCTCGACGGGTTTGTGTTCACACGCAACTATCGACACGACCCGCTGGGGGATGAGAGCTCGCACCTCGACGGATTCCAGTTGGGTGAATTCGGTGTGACAACGGGAGAGATGGAGATCTCCTACAACTACTTCGACGAGATTCCAGACGGCATCGGGGTCACCGACCTGGTGTTTGCGACTAACTTTGCCGAGGTCAATATCGCAGTAGCGGGCAACTTCATCGCAGAGCACGGTTGGTACACGCTGCGGGCGTACAACAAGGCGACGCTGGATGTGCGCAACAACACCATCGAGTCGGGGGTCAATCGAGTCGCCTTGCTCAGCTCGCCGGGACCTCACCATTTCGCCTGCAACTTCTTCGACGACGGCTCGCCGGTGATGCCCGAGGACATTGCCGGGAGTACGGGTCTCACGTTTGGGTCGTGTGAATAATCCGGCTGCCTTGGACCTGATAACCTCCAGTGATCCTGGAGAGGTGGCCGAGCGGTCGAAGGCGTTCGCCTGCTAAGCGAATAGGGGGTTAAAGCTCCCTCGAGGGTTCAAATCCCTCCCTCTCCGCGGAGATCGAAAGCAGGGACCCCGTTAGGGGTCCCTCTTTCGATTCGAGCTGAGGATTTGAGCCTCGTTGTCTGCCTGTGGGCTCGTGTTTGATCGACTCGGGAGGCCGAGTTTCCCTCTCCCTCGAGGGAGAGGTGGCCGAGCCGAAAGGCGAGGTCGGTGAGGGTGTTCTCTTACTCGGCGAAACGATTCGTCCTCCCTCAGGGAGGACGCGGAGCGAAGCGACGCAGGAGGGTGATGTTCTGCCTCCCCGGTCCGGCTTTGCGGTCCCGGCCCTCCCGCTGGAGGGTGAATCCACTTGTCACTATCCGCTGGTACTTGTGTCGCATGCCCAGCAGATCACAGCGGTTGACAGCGTTTGCGAGAGAACTCCGCAGCAACCCAACGCGAGCGGAAGCGATTCTGTGGTGGACGTTGCGTGGCAGCGCTCTCGGGGTCCGGTTCCGCCGCCAGGAACCCATCGGACCCTACATTGCTGATTTCGCGTGCTGGCCACACCGGCTGGTAGTTGAGATCGATGGGCCGACTCACTACGAGCCCGGCCGCCAGGAGTACGACCGGAGACGTGATGCATGGTTCGCAGCGCATGGCTGGAAGGTGATTCGAGTGACCGACGATGACGTGTGGTCTTACCGAGAAGGCGTTGTTGATCTGATCCTTCAGCACATCTCATGATCACCCTCCCGGCTCAGCCAGAGGCTGAGCCACCCTCCCTGAGGGAGGGTGAAGCTTCGTCGTCCCTCGACAGAGTTTCAGCTGACCGGCCCTTGCGGCACGTTCTGTGCCGCCTGTGCCTGCTGGTCCTGTTGCAGCTTCTGTTCCCGGGAGATGAGAGACATTCCGCCAAGGATGAAGGCCCCCCGGATCAACCAGGCGAACCCGTCACCCCAGGTGTCGATCCACATCAGCAACGAGAACTCGTAGTCGAACAATGACATGAGGCCGGACCCGGCCCCGAAGATGATGAGATACCAGCCAAGAGAAGCCATGGCGAGGTATCGACTGTTGCGATTGGGGTCTTGAGGATGGAATTTCGGCCCTAGCGTGTGCTGATAGGGCCTCATAGCGTTGAGGGTGCGATGCTTCGTTTCGATGGATTGCACAAGCGCTTTGGGAGCGTGGTTGCGCTCGCCGGATGCAGCTTCAGTGTCGAGCCCGGCCAGATGCTCGGTTTTCTCGGTCCCAACGGCGCCGGCAAGACGACGGCAATCAGAACGGTCTTCGGACTGGTCCGCCCCGATGTTGGTGAGGTGAGCTGGGAAGGGCGTCCGATTGGTCTGGCGGAGCGTCGGCGGTTCGGCTACATGCCGGAAGAGCGCGGGCTGTATCGGAAGATGCAGGTTCGTGACCAACTCGTGTATTTCGCCAAATTGCACGGCCTCGACCGCACCACGGCGGAGGAATCAACTGATCGCTGGCTGGACCGATTTGGGCTGGCGGATCGCGCCAAGTCGAAGCTCGAAGAGCTTTCCCATGGCAATCAGCAGCGTGCTCAACTGATCGCAGCGCTGGTTCACGACCCGGTTCTGTTGGTACTCGACGAACCCTTTGCGGGGCTGGACCCACTCGGAGCGGCGAGCATGGCGGCGGTACTCGAAGAGCGGGCGGCGGTCGGCGTGGCGGTCATCTTCTCGAGCCACCAGCTCGACGTAGTGGAGGATCTCTGCGAGGAGGTCGTGATCATCAACAAGGGTGCGGTTGTGCTCTCCGGTCGGATCGATGGGCTGCGGGCAGATTCACCACTTCGCTACGTCGAAGTCGCCGGGGACGACGTCAGCTGGGCGCACGACGTGGCGGAGGCTGCGGTGGTCGAGCAGCGTTCCGGTCGGATTCGGTTGGCGATGAAGGACGAGGTCGACCTGGCTGGACTGGCCGCTTTGGCCTCTGCGAACAGCTCGGTTAGCCAGTTCATCATGGAACCGCCTCCGCTTTCTGAAGTCTTCACCGAGGCGGTGCAAGAGTGATCATGCGAACGATCGGCCTCGTAGCGCGCCGGGAGTGGCGGGCGGCTCGCAAGCCGTTCTGGACCTCCACGGTCATCCTCCTGCTGGTGGCGGCGGCCGCCTTGGCAATCATGACCGTCGTTGAGAACAACGATGCCGCCGACGACGGCTCCGTCACGTATGGACTCGGCATGGTGGGTGCAGTTCCCTATCAGCTCCCTGCTGAGGTGCGTTCTCGACTGCCTGAGGGCCATTCCCTTGCCACCTCCCGTTTTGCCACGGTGGAGGCCGCCGAAGAGGCTTTGCAGGAGGGGAACGTCGGGGTAGTCGTTGTCGGTGAGGACACCATCGTGTGGGGTCCGTGGGTGTCGGGAATCTTCGCTGAGAGCCTGGTCGACTCGATGCAAGCACTGAAGGCCAGGGACCAGGCAAACGACCTTGGCCTGACACCTGCAGAGGTGGAATCGCTCCTCGATCCACAGCTGGAGTTCCGTACCGTGGAGCCGGCAGAAGACGGTACCGAGGCCGAACAAGCAGCGGGCGCCATCGCGGTGATCGTGATGTTCGGCGCCATCATCGCTTACGGCCAGTGGATCGGGTATTCCGTGGCGGATGAGAAGGGAAGTCGTGTTGTCGAGTTGATCCTGGGCGCTGTGCCGCCGCACCATCTTCTGACCGGCAAGCTGATTGCCATCGGGTCGATGGGCCTTGGCCAGATGACCCTGTTGGGGTCACTCGTCGTCGGTTACGGGATCACTGCAAACCTGGTGAACATGCCAGATTTGGCTGCCGGTTTGGTCTCATGGATGGTGGTGTGGTTCCTTCTCGGCTTCGCGTTCTACGGGTCGATATACGCTGCCGGCGGCTCGCTGGTGTCCGATACCCACGAGGCGAGCAGCACTCTCGGGGTCCTGAACATCCTGCCGATCATCGGGTATGTCTTCGGCGTAATCGCCTTCTCCCAGGGAAGCGACACCGCCTTGCTGCGCACCTTCTCACTGATTCCCCTTTGGGCTCCGATGACCATGCCGGGTCGGATCGCCCGTGGCTGGGCGGCGCCCTGGGAGGTGGCACTATCGGTGACGTTGATGCTCCTGTCCATCTACGCGGTGATTCGGATAGCCGGCTGGATCTATCGAGGTGGGGTGGCGAGAGCCAGTTCCAAGCTGAGCTGGCGGGAGGCGTTTCGGGCGGGACGGGACCTGGGCAAGCGACCGGCGCAATAGCGAGCGGCCAGCGGCGTTGAAATAGAATCCGCGTATGCCCCCGGCTTTGTTCATCTTCGGCATCCTCATCGGAGGACTTGTGTTTGGTGGATTGGCCCGGCTCATCGTCCCCGGCAGCGAGCGATTGACGTGGTCGGAGACAACCCTCGTGGGTATTGCGGGAGCGGCGGTCGGAGCCGTCATCGGGAACCTCCTTACCCCCGGCGCCGAGACGACGGAATTCCGATGGCAGACCCTGATTGGTGTGCTCGGTGGTTCGGTGCTCGTCCTGCTCGTCGTCAACTTCGTGATGAACCGGCTGGGCTTGAGACCAGAGGTCGAGCAACGCAGGACTGCGGCTGCACTGATCTCCGCCGGCGAGGGCCATGGAGTCGAGTTCAAGCAGACCGCACGCTGGAACATCCACACCAACCAGCGCGATCCGAAGCTCGAACTAGCCATCGCCAAGACCATTGCAGGATTCCTCAATGCCGACGGGGGTGTGTTGTTGATCGGCGTCGCAGACGACGGAACAGCCTCGGGCCTACAGGACGATCTCAGCCTGATGAAAGAACCCGACCTCGACCGCTACGAGTTGTGGCTCGGGGATCACCTGGAACGATGCCTAGGCAAGCCGGCTTTGCGCAACATTCGGGTTTCCTTTGAACTCGTCAACCGCAGTCAAGTCGGCCGGATCGATGTGCAAGCTTCCCCGGAGCCGGTCTTTCTCGACGAGCCGGGAGGCAATCGAGAAGCCGACATGTACGTGAGGATGGGCAACTCGACACGCAAGCTGCTCACCGATGAGGCGCTCGAATACTCCAGACAGCACTGGAGCTGAGCGTCGAAGAAGAAAGGTGTCGCGGATTAGCCCCCTCCCGAACATCCTATGGACATGACGGCGTTGACGCGAGCCGAGGCGTACGAGAAGTACTCGGACGAATTGGTCCGCTTTGCGACCGGCTTGGTGGGACCCACCGACGGACCCGATCTGGTGGCAACGGCGATGGTGAATGTGCTGACAATGAGGAACTGGGAATCGGTTGAGAATCCTCGTGCGTACCTCTACCGAACGGTGCTCAACGAGGCAAAGCGCAACCACCGCAAGACCGTGCGGCGCCGGGCCGGTGAGATCCGGGCAGCTTCCAACATCGGCGTGAGCGATCTCCCCGACATTCGTCCCGAGATTCTCGAAGCAGTAGCCAAGCTCAGCTTCCGGCAGCGAGCCGTGGTCTTCCTTGCCTACTGGGATGACCTGCGGCCCGCCGAGATTGCTCGCCGGCTCGGGATTGGCGAAAGCACCGTCCACCGTCACCTTTCCCGAGCTGAAGCCCGGCTGAGGAGGATGCTCCATGCTTGATTCACGCGATCCTGAGATCCGGGCGCTGATGGTCGAGTTGGGTATGTCGGCGGAAGATGCGCCCGGCTGGGAGGAGATCGAGGGCCGAGCCGCCCAAGCCGGCCAAGCCGCGCCGCCGGTCGTTCGTCGCTCCGTGCCCGGATGGGCGGTTGCGGTGGCCACTGCCGTCGTGGCGCTGGTAGCGATAGGCGGCACCTTGCTGCTGGTAGGCCCACGAGCAGACGTCGCCGAGACTCCCACGACATTGGTAACCACGACAGCGCCGCCGGTGACGACTACTGCTGCTCCGGTGACGACTACTGCTGCTCCGGTGACGACCGCTGCCGTCGAAGCCCTTGTCGAGGAGTACTACGCGGCGTACAACGACGGTGACGCCGAGCGGGCCATCGGACTCCTCTCACCGACGATGCGCATGACCTCACCCGCTGAGATTCGGTTCCGCGTTGGGGAGTTGGGCGAACGGGTAGAAGCGCAATGCATTCCAGCACCCAGATATCCGGGAGCGATTGTGTGTGCGGAGTCGTACACCGACCCGCTGCACGCAGCTGCCGGGCTTGTGTTGCAGCCCTCCTTTCTATACGTAGAGCGGAACGGGGTTCTACTGCAGAGCGCCGATCCCGGCTCTGTCAGCAGCGCACCAGGGTGCCTGAGCAACCGTTGCCCGCAGCGCTACGACGAGTTTGCCGCCGCCCTGTTCGACTGGCTCACTTTCGCGTATCCGAGCGCAGCAGCCCGGATCGGTGAGGCGTCTCGCCTCAACTACTTCGCTGCGGATGGAATGGCCGTTGCGGCGGCGCTGCCGTTTGCTGCGGAGTTCGTTGCACAGAGTCCCGATTGGGGCGGCTCGACCACCCTGGCGATCGCGGGAATGGAACCTCTCGAGGCCGTTGAGGCGCACTACGCCACTTTGAACAGCCGGGATCCCGCCGTGTTCAGGAGCTTCTATGGCGAGCGACCGGACCAGGGGATGTTGTGGTTTTGGGAGCTGGGGACTCGGTGGGTAGCGGAATGCGAGACGGTCCCCGGTGATGACACCCTGGTGCGATGCGAAGAGGAAGCCCTTGACGACTTCTACTCGAAGGCCGGGGCGGTATTCCGGTACGGGACTCTGTGGAGTGTTTCCCAAGGCCAGATGTTCTCTACCGGTGAATGGGAGATGGCTTCCGACTGGGTGTGGACCGATTTCGAGTACGACTTCGGTGATTGGATGCGGAGCGCCTATCCGGACGAGCACCAGGTTGTGTTTGCCGGGGGCGCTCGTCTTGCCCGTACCCCCGAAGCAGCAGCTGCAGCGGTCAAGAGAATCGACGAGTTCATAGATCAATCCCCCGACTATCCAAGGAGTCCCGACCCCGAAAACGAGATCTCCAGAAGTACGGGGTGAAGCCCGGCACGGCTTCACCCCGCAGACATCGGTCCACCCTCAAGGAGAACACGATGCTCACCAACAAGCCTACGACATATGCACGATTCCTGTTCCTAGCTGCTTTGCTCTGTCTATTCGCGACGGCCTGCGGGAACCCATCCGGGGAAACACGGGCGCAAGCCTCGGGGTCGGAAGAGACTGCTACTTCTGCCCCTGCGAGCACCCTCCCTGCTCCCGAGGCAACCACCACCACAGAGGCGCCATCTGCAGCGGTGGAAGCTCTTCTCGAGCAGTACTACGAGGCCTACAACGCTGGAGATGCGGAGACCGCCCTTGGTCTCCGCTCCGACTTCATACCGGTCGTTCCGGCACCCAATCTTCGGTTCTGGGTTGAAACGCTAAACGAGCAGGTGTCGGCGGACTGCGTGCCGCATCCTGAGATGCCGGCTGTGGTGAGGTGTGTTGAGACTTACACAGACTCCCTTCACGGACCGGCAGGCGCCACAGGAGGGGCGATCTATCAATATGCGGAGCGAAATGGGGAATTGATACAGTCACTGGACAGCTCGATGTTCATGCTTCCGGGCTGTCGGGCCGGTCGTTGTCCGGGAGACATAGTCAGCGTCCCGGGCCGGGAACCTGTGTGGGATTACGAACTCATCGAAGAGGAGCTCCTCGCCTGGCTGCAACAGAACTACCCCGAAGCGGTCGCCGATATCGAGGACTCGGGGCGATTGCACTATCTGGCGAGCAACTCGGATCACGTGGCTGCGGTGTTGCCCTACGTCGAGGAGTTTGTTGCTAGTAGTCCTGATTGGGGAACGCAGGTGGCAGCCGCAGATGAAGAGCCATCTCGGACGCTGCTGGAAGAGGTCGTCGCCGGCTATGAAGCGTGGTCCAGCCACGACCCCGAGGTTTATGAGGATTTCTTCGGTGAACCCCCGGGTGACGTCGACGAATGGTGGTGGGAGCAGGGGCGCCGCGTCACAGTGTCTTGCGTTGAAACGGAGTCGCCCGACGAGGTGCGGTGTGAAGGATTCATCACGGATGACTTCTACACCAGAGCCGGCGCAGTCTTCGAGTTCCGTGAGCTGTGGAACAGAGTTGGAAGCGATAACCTGTCTGTGATCGAGTGGGCGAACTCGTCGGGTTGGTGGGCCTACAGCGACTTCGAGAAGGACTTTGCTCACTGGATGAGAGAGGCATATCCGGAGGACGCAGCGATTGCCTTCCCGACTGTTGATCTGGTGCACAACGGCGAGGCGGCGGCGATCGCAGTCTCTCATCTCGACGAGTTCCTTGAAGCATCGGACGAGTACCCTCGTGACCCTGACGGCAAGAACGACTGGCGCGGCTAGGCCTTTGCCCAGTCGTCCACGAGGCTCCGCAGCACGCTGAGGGGGACCGGGCCGGAGTCGAGGACCGTGTCGTGGAACCCCTTGATGTCGAAGCCGAGGCCCATCGTGGTCTCGGCTTCGGTGCGAAGCCGCATGATCTCGCGGCGGCCGATCATGTAGGCCAGAGCTTGGCCGGGCATGCCGATGTAGCGCTCGACCTCGTTCTCGATGTTGTTGAGGGCCTGTGGCGAGTTAGCGACCAGATAGTCAATGGCCTCCTGCTTCGACCAGCCCAAGGCATGAATGCCGGTGTCGACCACCAGCCGGCCGGCCCGCCATGAGTCGAATGAGAGCATCCCCATGCGCTCCAGCGGACCGCTGTAGAGGCCCATTTCGTCGGCGAGTCGTTCTGTGTAGAGCCCCCAACCCTCCACATACACGGTGACAAGGGCGTGCTTACGGAACTCGGGGATTCCCTCGAGTTCCTGCGCGATTGCCAGTTGCAGATGGTGGCCGGGAATCGACTCATGAAATGCCAGCGCCTCGGCTTCGAATCTGGTGCGAGTGGTCGGCTCCGTTGCATTGATGAAGTAGGTGCCCGGGCGAGAGCCGTCGGTTGCCGGGGGCAAGTAGTAGGCAATCGGGGCGTCGGCCGCGCCTGCTTCCGGGACCTCCCTCATCACGCAATCGGCCACCGGCAGCCGCCCAAACCAGTTGGGTATGGCGGCGCGGGCCCGATCCATTGCCGACTGGGCGGCGGCAACGACCTGTTCACCCGTCTCGAATCGCAGATTTGGGTCGTTGCGGAGGCGTTCGTAGATCTCGTCGAGGTCGGATGTGCCAAGAACTTGAGAACCGAGCTCGCGGTACTCCTCTTCGAGTCGGCCGATCTCCTCCAACCCGATGTTGTGGATTTCGAGCGGGGCTAGGTCGAGCGAGGTGTGACGCCGGATGGCTCTGGCATACACCTCTTCTCCGTCGGGCAGCCAGCGGACTCCGGTCTTCTCCTCAGGGCGACTCTTGGCGAGCACTTCTCCCTCGAGCTCGTCCCGGTAGCGGGCATAGGCGGGACGAATCACCTCGCGGACCTGCTGGGTCAGCTTCTCCCGCCATGCCGCAGTTTGAGTTTCATCGAACTGGGGTGGTGGTGGAACGGTTACGAAAGGGTCGGTGAGGAGATCGCTCGCTAGGTACTGGCCGATTTGGACGATGCTCTTTTCGACGGAAGTTCGGGGAGGGGTGCGATCCTTCGCCACACCCTGACGGAGCCGATGGATCAGGTCATCAAAGGTATCGCCGATCCTGGACCACTTCGTCACCAGCGATTCGGCGTGCTCCGGTTCGGTGAGCGGGAGCTGCCCAGAGATCTGGGGAAACAGGATGTGAAATCCCCAACTAGGGCTGACGTCGAACTCGGCAGTGCGGGATCGCAGCTCATTGGCGCGTCCCGCAGCTTCTTCGATGAGAACCGCTCGCGTAACCTGGTCGTCCTTGCTGAGCCCGTCGCTGGGGATTGCCTCTGCGGCGGCAACGAACCCGTCGAGCCTGGTGATTTGCTGGTCCTCATGCTGGCGGCTGACTCGCTCCGTCTGATCGTCGAATCTGTGGTCGCCCAACAGCAGTGCGTCGGTTGGGGAGGTGGACAGCACGAAGTCCCAGTACTCGGTGGCGATTCGGTCGAGTTCGATGTTCACGGTTGCCTTCCGGACGGAGCTGCCCCCACGCTAGACCCGGTTTCCCCCTCGCAGGGTTACAGTGAATGGCACTGTGCTGTCAGATGCCCTCGCCTTCGTGCTCGTCCTTGCCATGGCCACCGGCTTTGCGTTGCTGATGCGCCGGCTCCTGGCCAAGTTCGACGAGTATGACCTGGATGAGTCCGATAGCGATGGCAAGCCCACGGCCGAGGATCTGTTGACCCGCGGCGGCTACGGTGATCCTGGCCCGATGGGCTAGTCCCCAGCGCAGCTGTCCTTTGACCCTAGGCCTGGTCGTCCAGCATCAACCGCAGCATCGCATCCGGGTTGGCGAGTAGATCCAGCAGTGCCAACGCATAGGCATCGGCAGGATCGGAGGCTTCGTAGGAGCGGCGATTCCCTTCTACCACCACCTCGCACTTGAAGCCGGCGTCGGTCCGGCGCAAGGAGTCAAAGGCGCGGCCCAAGCGGTCGCGCAGCTGTGCTTCGGACGGCAGCCAGACAACTTCGCGCTGCATTATCGAGTCGAGGGCCCACTCCACTGCACCGTTGAAGGAGACGCGAGGTCCGTTGCGCGTCTTGTGCACCTCGATCGTCATCTCGCTCACGGAGAAGGTGAATTCTTCGAGGTCGCGATCGGGAATCACGAAGCGGTCACCTTCAGTTGGCAGCCACTCCAAGCCTGCATCGCGCAGTTGCCGCGCCAACGTTCTCGAAATCATGCGTCCAGTCTCGCACGTCCCAACAGATACGGAAACGGCCTGCCTTAGGCGCTTGCCCACTCCTTGACCATGCGGTCCAGCGTTCCCAGCGGTACCAGGCCGGAGCACAACACCGTGTCATGGAACCCTTTGATGTCGAACCGATCGCCCATGGTCTCTTCGGCCTCCCTCCTCATGCGGACGATTTCGAGCCTTCCGATCATGTAGGCGAGAGCTTGGCCAGGAACGCCGATGTAGCGATCCACTTCCTCAGCTACGCCGCTCAGGCTCTGCGGCGAGTTGCTCGCAAAGAAATCGATCGCCTGCTGACGGGTCCACCCTTTGGCGTGGATCCCCGTGTCGACGACGAGCCGTCCGGCTCGCAGGGAATCCGCCGACAGCATGCCGATACGCTCTAGCGGTCCGGCATAGAGCCCCATTTCGTCGGCCAGACGTTCGGTGTACAGACCCCAGCCCTCGGCATAGGCGGTGACCGAGGCGTGCTTGCGGAACTCGGGGATGCCCTCGAGTTCCTGGGCGATTGCCAGCTGCAGGTGGTGGCCCGGGATGCCCTCGTGATAGGCCAGCGCCTCCATCTCGTAGCGTTTCCACGCATTGGGATCTGAGGTGTTCACGTAGAAGCTGCCCGGTCGGGAGCCGTCGGTGGCGGGTGGGAAGTAGAAGGCTTGTGGACCGGAGGGTGTCTCTTGGACCAGGCAATCGGCCTGGGGCAGCCGTCCAAACCAGTCGCCCATGGCGGCCTTGGCCTTTGCCAACGCCGCTTCTGACGCCGCCCGGACCTCTTCGCCGGTGTTGAAGCGGAGGGCAGGGTCATTGCGCAACCGATCGAAGATCTCCTCGAGTTCGGAAGTCCCCAGGGCCTCGGCGCCGAGCTCTCGGTAGTCGTCGTTGAGCTTGTCGATCTGGGCGAGCCCGATTTCGTGAATCTCGTCGGCGGTGAGATCCACCGACGTGTACCGCTTGATGGCGCGGCTATACCACTCCTCGCCGCCAGCCAGATGACAAATGCCCGGCTTGTCCTCGCTACGCGAAGCGGGCAGTACGTGTTCGGCGATGTAGTCCCGGTGGCGCTGATACGCCGGGTAGATCTCGGTGCGAACGATGTCGGCGAGATCCTCCCGCCAGGCCGCAGTCTGCTCCTCGGAGAAGGTGCCGGGATTGCGGATGGTCATGAAGACGCTTTCCGCCGGATCCTCGGCGAGATGGCTGTCGATTTGGGCAACGGTCTTCTCGACCGTGCCTGCCACCGGGGTCATGCCATTGGCTACGCCGGAGCGGAGCCGGTCGGTCATCTGATCGAACCAGACCCCCATTGCGGTGTACTTCTTCAGCATGGCTCTAGCGTGCTTGGGCTCATCAATAGGGAACTGCGGGAAAAGGACAGGCAGCAACGCCTGGATCCCCATTGTGTGGTTGACGTCCATCTCGGCTTCACGCGTTTCGAGCATGTCGGCCCTCGTCCCGGCCTCGAACATCAGTACCTCGCGGGTGATGTTGTCGTCAGCGGAAAGCTCGTTGGGGTCGAACGCAGCAGCCTTGGCGACGTAATTGCGCAGCTCTGCGATGCGGGCGTCCTCGAATGCGCGTGACGCGTCGTCCATCAACTCGTCGTAGTCGTGGATTCCGAGCAGCAAAGCATCGAGTGGCGACGCCTCGAGCTCGTCTTGCCAATACTCCTCGGCAAGCTTCTTCAGGTCAGGTTGCAACGACTCCTCCTGAGGGTACGGCTCCGTAGCTTATTGCGCCGCTGAACCCGCCAGATCTCAGGCCGGCTCCACCCGCCATACGCCTTGGGCTATGTCGACGACGTAGAGCGAGCCGTCCGGCCCAATGACGAATCCCACCGGGGACACCGTGCCTCGCTCTATCTCCTGGAGGGTCCCGGTCTCTGGGTCGAAGGCAAGCAGGGCCCGCCCGCAGAAATCACCAAAGACATACTTGCCGTCGAGTTCTGGCAGGGTGCCGCCCCGGTACACATGACCCCCGATGACCGCGCACAAGCCATCGCGATGGCCATAAGAGAAGGTTGGTGGCGTGTGCGTCTCGATGGCCTGTTCGATGAATGGCTCGTTGCCAGCGAAGGCGTTCCAGCCCAGGTGTTCACCGCCGGTGCCGCCTCCAGGGAGCATGGTGACCTCCTCCACGCATTGCTGGCCGACGTCGGAGATCCATAGGTCACCCGTAGTGGAGTCGAATGAGAAGCGGTACGGGTGACGCAGCCCCCACACCCACGTGTAGTCGCTGCCCGGAGCGCTCCCGATGAACGGATTGTCCGGCGCGGCGCGCAGTGCGGGCAGGGGATCGAACGAGATCGCAAAGCGGAGCAGCGATCCGAAGGCGTGCGCTTCCTGACGCCCGGTCATGAACGGGCCTCCTTGCCCGCCACCGTCGCCGACGGTGAGGTAGAGGTGGCCATCGGGCCCAAACACGAGGTCTCCGCCGTTGTGCTCTCGGGATGGCTGGTCGGCCCGCAGCAGCTCAACCACCTCGTCCATAGCGGGCTCGCCGTCGATAAGCGGGTACGCCTCGACAACGCTGTCGTCTGCGCGGTCCGTACGGTTGACGAAGAGATACCCCTCGGCGACCGCCAGCCCGAGTAGCCCCTGGTCGCGGTCAGTGGACGTGACCCCTGTGAGGTCAAGTACGGTGTCGGGCTGGCTGCCCTTCACCCATCGGAAGATCGAGCCGCCGCGAGTACCGACGAATGCGGTGCCGTCGGGCGCAAAGGCAAGGGCTGAAGCTTCGGGGATCTCGGCAACGTGGTTGAGCGAGACCGCCGGTTCATTCACTGGAACGACGCTGTCGACCGGGAGGTCATCGGGGCATCTCTCGTTCGAGCGAATGTGCTCGGGCGTCTCGTCCCAGGGGATGTCGGCCCGTGTGGGGCGCTCCAACTGAATGGTGGAAACATCGTCAGCGGAGGTCGTTGCCACGTCGGAAGAAGGATCCGGTGCAGCGTCGGAGTCTCCGCATGCGGAAACAACGAGCGAGCAGGCGATTAGAGCGGCGGCGAATCTACCCATGGCGGGCACTCTATTCCGGTCTTCTCACACGGCAACTTGGACGTAGTTGATCCCACCCCGGGACTCTTTGCGGAGTCTCGGAATGGGACCGTGGATTGGGGGTATTTCGTTCTCGGTTAGGCAACGAACCGTGCGATCGCTTCTGCTTCACCGATTGCCCGGTATGTGAGAGTGTCGTTGCCGGTGATGGCCGTCGGGACGAACCTCTGGAAGGCTTCGATCTCATCAATAGTCCGGAATGTCGGAGCGTCGGATCCGGTGATGGCCGTGGGGATGAAGCGTGCGAATGCTTCGGCCTCTCCGATTGCCCGGAAGCTGAGGGCCTCGT
>JASJEG010000103.1 GCA_030064765.1 Acidimicrobiia bacterium
CAATGCGATCATCAGCGCCACCCCGGCCACCATGAGCAATGCCCCGAGCGCCCTTCCGGTGCTCACTGCAAGCTTCGTTGCTCGAGCTCGATCTCCGCTGCGACGCCATACCAAAGCCCGCAACATGCGACCGCCATCGAGTGGCAGCCCAGGGAGCAGATTGAAGACCGCTATCGACAGATTCGCGACGCCAAGGATCAGCGCAATCCGAGACGGCATACGGAGGGCTCCGGCAAGCGCCCAGCCCAATCCGAGGAATGCAACGCCCAGACCCAGCGAAGCCGCCGGTCCCGCAAGAGTGACAAACAACTCGTCGCTGGGATTTGCTGCTTCCTCTTCGATCTCAGAGACGCCACCAAAGATGAAGAGCCTGATCCGACGCACGCTCAACCCCCGTCGCAGCGCCACCAGGGAGTGGCTCAACTCGTGGAGGAAGACACTCCCGAGGAAGAGCAGCCCACCGGTCGCCGCAGCGAAGAAGAGCCCATCAGGAGACCGGCCGGGGAAAGCTCGGTTCAAGTCGACGTACAGCGACCACGTGAGCAACCCGGCAATGATCAGCAACGAGAGATCGGCAACCACATCGATTCCGCGCACCGAACCCAGCCGAAATCCGCGCCGCATGCCTTTCTACGATCCCAGACGCAGCGACGAGCTGACGTCCAGCCCCCAGGCAGTCACGTCACCGCGCTCGAGGCGGAACTCCCCGGCTGCGGCAATCATGGCGCCGTTGTCCGTACACAACGCCGGTGAGGGGAGATGCAGGGCCACTCCCCGCGCAGCTGCCTCCTCCTCCAAGCGCTGTCGCAAGCGGCGATTGGCCAGCACTCCGCCGCCGCCGGCAACGCGATCGACACCGGTGGCTTCGACGGCGTTGAATGTCTTCTCAACCAGTACATCGACGATGGCCTCTTGAACCGCGGCAGCCACATCGGGGAGCGGCGGAACCGCATTCCCCGCCTTGGCCTTCTCCAGATATGTGACCACCGAGGTCTTCAGTCCGGAGAATGAGAAGTCGTAGGGACGGTCACGGAGCGCTCTCGGGAAGCGGGTGATCGCAGGATCGCCTCCCTCAGCTGCCCGGTCGATCGCCGGGCCGCCGGGGAACCCGAGCCCCATGAATCTGGCGATCTTGTCAAACGCCTCGCCGGCGGCATCGTCGATCGTCGCCCCAAGCACTTCGTAGTCGCCCCAGCCGCGAACGTGAACGACCTGGCTGTGCCCACCGGATGCGAGGAGGACTATCGCCGGGGGCTCAAACTCGGAATGCTCGAGACGGGGAGCAAACAGATGACCCTCCATGTGATCAACACCGACGAAGGGAGCACCCAACGTCCACGCCAGCGCCTTGCCAAAGGAGAAGCCGACCATCAGTGCACCCACCAGCCCGGGCCCGCGAGTCGCCGCCACCGCATCGAGCTGATCTGAGTGAACCCCGGCCTGGCGTAGTGCCAGATGGACCATCGGCCGAATCGCCTCGACGTGAGCGCGAGCCGCGACCTCGGGCACGACCCCGCCAAATCGAGCGTGTGCGTCGATTTGCGAAGCCAGCACGGTCGACAGGATCTCATTGCCGGCTACGACGGCAACGCCGGTTTCGTCGCAGCTGGTTTCGATGCCCAGGATCAACG
Source organism: Acidimicrobiia bacterium (assembly GCA_030064765.1). Lineage (GTDB taxonomy): Bacteria > Actinomycetota > Acidimicrobiia > Spongiisociales > UBA5794 > JAAETI01. The sequence continues at coordinate 1,632 of JASJEG010000103.1, forward strand.
GGCCCGTCATGATGCTTCCTCCACGCCGGCCGCGATCTCTCTGAGGCGTTCCGCATACTCCGGGCGATCGATATCGGTGACCCACATGATCACAGCATCATCGTCCCGGTAGTAGTGCTTGCGGAGGCCGACAGCAGCCATATCGAACTTCTCATAGAGCCGCTGGGCTCCGATGTTGGTCGACCGCACCTCGAGAGTGAGGTTGCGAGTGCCCCGCTCCAGGCCGGCTTGAATCAACTGCAGCATCAGCCTGCTTCCCAGACCGCGGTGACGAGCTTCCGGCCGCACCGCCAGGGTCGTCACATGTGCGTCGTCGTGGACCACCATCAAACCACCGAATGCGACAATCTCGCCGTCGGCTTCAGCCACGACGTAAATCCGATCGTGCCGGCTCAACTCGTCGATGAAGATTCCCTCCGACCACGGTTGCGGATAGATCGCACGTTCCAGTTCGACGATCACCGGCAGGTCGTCGAGGGTCATTGCCCGGAACACGAGCGGACGGTCTGCGGTGATCATTCTGCCGCTCCCGGCCATGCACCCTCCTCGCGAAAGTCGGTCCAGTTGATGCGCGCATCGGGTTCCCGCATGTACTGCGGCCGGACGTCCTCGGGACGGACGTATTGGCCGCGTTGGGCGTGGAATGCTGCAATCTCGAGCAGGACCTCGGCCGATGGGTAGCGGGGACGGCCTCGCTTGACTCGGTGGAGCCCACGTAACGTGCCGGGCGGTAGCCCGTCGATGTCCCCCACCAACAGCACATCTTCAGCATCGCTGTCCAGAAGGTTGTGCAACCCGTCCGCCGTGACTACCTCAGCTTCGCCGTCGGGAGCAACACCGCCGGGGACTGGGAGAAAAGGCTGGGTCGCAAACTGACCCCGCCTGATGTCTATGACCGGCCAGATGCGACGCCTGCCGGTCGCGGCCCTAACCGCCAGGGCCGTCAGCGAGGAGATGGCCACCATCGGCGCCCCGATTGCAGCCGCCACCGCCTGGGCAGTCGAGATCCCGGCCCGGATACCCGTGAACAGCCCGGGTCCGACATCGACCGCGATCACGTCGACATCGTTTGGCCTCCAACCGGCTGACTCGAAACAAAAGTCGATAGCAGGTACCAGAAAGCCGCCGTGGCCACGTCGGTCGACCCGCACCGACATGGCTGCGAGCTGGTCTTCCTCTCCGAGGGCCACCGATGAGGCGCTGGTTGCTGTATCGATCGCGAGGATTTTCACGGCGCCAGCTCCTCCAGGCTCTTCTGGTTCCACTTCCCCGACGGAGAGAATCGGAAGAGGCGTTTGTCGTCACCGACGATCTCGATCCGCACCAGCAGGTGATCTTCGGGGACCCCCCGCGCAACTGCATCGCCCCATTCGATCAACAGAACTCCATCGCGCGCCTGCTCCGGAAGATCCAGGTCCTCGAACTCGGCGCTGGTTCCCAGCCGATAGACATCCGCATGGACCACCGGCAGAAAGCCATCGTGGGCGCGCGCCAGGATGAACGAAGGGCTCGTCAGAGGCTCCTCGACGCCAAGACCCTCCCCCACACCGGCAGCAAACAGGGTCTTGCCGGCGCCGAGGTTTCCCGAGAGCAGCACAACATCGCCCGCCCCGAGGTGAGCTGCAAGATGGCGGCCGAGGGACAGCGTCTCGGCGGGTGATGCGGTGTGTACTTCGATCAAGAAAACAGGTCCAGTTGTTCTGGTTCCGGGTCTGCGATCTCGACGGCATCCTCTGCTACCGGATCCGGCGAGCGCCTCTGGAGCTTACCCTCGATGACGGCGTGCACTAACTGAAAGTCCTCACGCATCTCGGCGAGAACCCGGGTACTCCCCCGCAGCGCCGCCGCCGGATGGAAGGTGGGCACGAGGAACCTGCCCCACCATTCGTAGGCCGTTCCCCGCAACCGTGTGATCCCCGTGTCGGTGCGCAGCAGGAGCTTCGAAGCGAAGTTGCCCAAGGTCACCACCACCTTGGGCTGGATCAACTGCAGCTGCGTCCGCAGATAGCCCTTGCAGGCCTCGATCTCATCGGGACGAGGGTCGCGGTTCTTGGGCGGCCGGCACTTGACCACGTTGCCGATGTAGACGTCGGCACGCGCCAGACCGATCTCGCCCAGCAGTTGCTCGAGCAATTCGCCCGAACGACCGACAAACGGCAAACCTTGCTCATCTTCTCGCTGTCCCGGGCCCTCACCCACGAACATCACGTCGGCGTCTGGGTTGCCAGAGCCGAAAACAACGTTGAGTCGGTTCTCCGACAGGCGGCACTTCGTGCAATCAACGACTACTGCTCCCAGGGCCGCTAGTTCTTCAGCCCGCACCTCTGCCGGGGCGATGTCAGCCATGACTCACCGCCGGGATGCCGGCCACGGGCTCTGCTGCCACGACCGCGCTCACGATGGCGCCGGCGACGCCGTTGAAGGCTGCCTCTCCCAGTAGATCCAGATCTGCGGCCCCGTCTCCACACGAAACGGCAAAAACGATGTCCCCGTCATAGCGAGTATGCGCCGGCCGGAGAGTGGCGGCCAGGGCATCATGGCTGCGCACGCTGAGCCGGAGCAGATCGGACTTCGTGAGGTTGGCGTCGGTTGCGAGTAAGACCAGGGTGGTGTTCTCTCGGGACCCCTGGCCTGCCGGCGGTTGCTCGACCGCTGCAGGCCCGGTTATCCAATTCCCGTCCAAGTCGATTACGTCTCCTACAGCGTTGAGTGCAACCAGCACGCCCAGCGTGCATTCGCCGACGGAAGCTGCCGCCGAGCCGATCCCCGCTTTCCGCATCCGGTCGAAGCCTTGCCACTTCGAGACGGTCGCCCCGGTCCCAGCACCCACGCTCCCGAGCGCCACAGGTTCGCGGCTCCGCGCCCGGTAGGCCGCAGCACCGGCCGCTGCACCAGGAGGTTCCGTTGACCCGACTATGAGGTCGTAGAGGATCGCAGCAGGCACGATCGGAACGGGGCCTGCCGGGGTGGGATGCCCCCGCCCATCTGCTGCGAGCTCCCGCATCACCCCGTCGGCGCTCGCCAGGCCAAAGGCGGAACCACCCGAAAACACGATCGCTTGCACCGTTTCGACCTTCATCCCGGGTGCCAGCAAGGCGGTCTCCCTGGTACCGGGAGCACCACCGCGCGCCTCAACTGCAACTCGGTTGGGCTCCGGGAGGTTGATGACCGTCACGCCGGTCGCCGCATCGAGATCAGTCCAATGGCCCACCTCGATCCCGGGCACTGCAGTAATCGTCGAATTAGACAACGCAACCCCTCCTGTAGAACCTGGGCAGTCGCGGTCCGAAGTTACACACGACCTCGTAGTTGATCGTGTCCATCCACTCTGCCCACCGGTCGGCGCTAACGGCAGCCGCACCCTGGACCCCCATCACAACGACCTCGTCACCAACCTCCACCGGGTCGTCCCCCACGTCCACCAGTATCTGATCCATGGTGACGGTTCCGGCGTAGGGATACTCGCGACCGCGGATCAGAACCACGCCGCCCACGCTGCTCAGGCGCCGGCTGACCCCATCGGCATATCCGATGGGCACAGTCGCCACGTTGGCTGCTGCCGGCAGGGCCCGGCGGCGTCCGTATGAGGGTCTAGTAGCGGCGGGGTAACGGCGTATGTAGGAAACCGCCGATACGACCCTCATGGCGGGCCGCAAACCGACATCGGGTGCAACGTGTGGTGCCGGGCGAAGTCCGTAGATGCCCAATCCGGCCCGCACCATCGAATAACGCGCCTCTGGGAAGAGCAGCCCTCCTGCTGTGTTGGCCGCGTGCAGAATCGGTGGCTCGACGCCGTGCTCGGCCAAGTCGGCGACAAAATCGTCGAAGCGGCGGATTTGGGTCTGCGTGTATTGGGTGTCCTCCTCGGCTACGGCGAAATGCGTCCAAGCCCCCTGAAGCTCGAACGCCGAGTTCTCTTCAATCGCCAATGCCAGCTCGAGCCCGTCCGCCGGTGCCGCGCCGACTCGGTGCATGCCCGTATCCACTTTCAGATGCACTGGGAGCGGTGCCTGCGATCCGACACAACCGTCCAAGACCTCGAGGAAGCTGTGGCGATATACCGTCGGTACGAGGTTCCACTCCACAACGAGCGGGGCTTCCTCCGGAGTGGGTTCGGACAGCAACAGAATGGGGGCAGACATGCCGGATTCGCGGAGGCGAATCCCCTCTTCGACAAGGGCCACTGCCAACCACTCGGCCCCACCCTCCATGGCCATTTCTGCAGCCGGCACGTCTCCGTGTCCGTATCCGTCTGCCTTGACTACAGCACACACCGACGCAGGGGCAACGGCTGCGGCGATGCTCGCGACGTTGTTGCGAATCGCCTCCAGGTCGACCTCGACGTGCGATGGCCTCACAACAACTCCCCGACGGCGTAGACCAGTTCCTCGGCCGTCACGGTGCGGAGGGCGGCGAGTTGCGACCCGGCAATTCCATGCCAGAAGGCCCCAGATCGCGCGGCGGTCTCTCCATCGAGGCCCTGGGCCCACAGCGCAGCCACCACACCGGCGAGCACGTCGCCGGTCCCGATGGTGGCGAGCTCGGGGCCACCGCTGGTAATGACCCATTGCTCCCCACCGAGCACGAAGGTCGGGTTACCTTTCAACAGCACAACCGTCCCAGCCTTGTCCGGTACCGCTCGGGCCGCGACATAGCCAGGCTCTTCGCCCGTGAGCCGGCGGTACTCCCCGGCGTGCGGTGTGATCAAGGTTGGCTCATCTCGCTTCGCTAGCGGTTCGAGACTCCCGAGGCTGTTGAGCCCGTCCGCATCGATGAGAAGCTTCCCGGTACGGCCCGCTACCAATGCATGGACGAACTCGGGAGCAACGCCGAGGCCCGGTCCGAGCACCATGACATCGAACCGCTCGGCATACTCCAACACTGCGGCCGCGTCTTCCGCGGAGAAGGTGTCACCCTCCCCGACACCGTGGGTCAACAAGCCGGCGGACATGGCAGCGGCCTGGGGTTGCGTTCTCCCCGGGGAGATCAGAGACGCGCTGCCGGCACCCGCATAGAGCGAGCTGCGGGCTGCCAAAACCCCCGCTCCTACCATTCCTCGGGCGCTGCCAACGACGGCTACTGACCCCACGGACCACTTGTGGGCGGTCCGGGAACGACCTGGGACCGGCGCATCGGATACTTCGCAGAGGCGCAGCTCAGGCTCGCCCCCAACGAGCCCGATGTCGACAGTCTCGACCAGCCCGCAGTGTTCCGGACCCACCCCGATGAGATGTCCGGGCTTGAGAGCATGGAAGGTAACGGTGACGTCGGCGGTGAACGCCTGCCCGGCGACTTCGCCGGTTCCCGCCTGCAGCCCACTGGGTACATCGACCGATACAACCGGGGCGGGATGGTCGAGCCAGGGAGCCACCTCGACCGGGAGTGAACCGCGAAAGCCCACTCCAAAGAGAGCGTCGATGATCAAGTCCGCTTGCTCCGGTTTCCCGAAATCGACTACGTCTACCCCAGCGGCCACAGCCCGAATCGACGCGAGCCGGGCCGGCGAGAAATCTCCCCGGGGATACCCGAGAGCGTGCACCCTCACCTGCGCACCACGTTGGGCCAGATAGCGAGCAGCAACGTAGCCGTCGCCCCCGTTGTTGCCGGCTCCGGCGAGAACCACGACCCTCGAGCCGTAGCCAATGCCCAGACGGACCGCTGCCAGCGCAACCCCGAGGCCGGCTCGCTCCATCAGCACCTCCACCGGCTCGACGGAGGCAGCATCCAGCCGACCCGACTCTTCGGGAGTGATCACAAGCTGCATCGGGCGATTCTATTCCGTGTGGAAGCGCCCGCCGGGATCACCGGAGCTGGAGCGTCTGCGTCCTGCATTTGCTCACGCGTTCCCGAGCGACAGGGCCATGACCAAGGCTTGGCTTTCGGTGTGGGTGATGCTGACAAGTACCCGGCTGACTCCAATCGAATCGGCCCTTGCGGCTGCTTTGCCGGATAGGCGAACTCGGGGCGCTCCACCCCCGGAGATCTCGATGTCCTTCCAGGGCACATGGCGCCAACCCACACCGAGACTCTTCATAACGGCCTCTTTGCCGGCGAAACGCGCCGCCAAGCGCTGCGACGGATCCTTGAAGCGATGGGCATAGTTCCATTCATGGTCGGTGAAGCAACGCTCTTTGAACCGCTCCGGATCTTTGCGCAGCAGCCGGCGAACTCGGTCGATCTCGGCGAGATCGACCCCCATACCTACGATGTCCATCTGGCCAGGCTACCCCTAGCGTCCAGCCGGCACCCCGACCAACAGCACAAACGTGTCTTCGGAAGGACCGGCTTCGTGGTAGTACGCCTCCTCACCCCAGTAGCTGCCTCCAATGAAGATCTTGCCGTCGGCGAGGAATAGTTGCGTGGCGCCGCTGATGCCACCTTCGGCGTCGACCACTGCTTCGACCCACTCGGAGCCGTTGCTCAGGAAGACACTCATTCCCATCTCGTTGCTGCCGCTGTACAGCTCGTCCATTGCTGCTCGCGCCTCATCGTCGGGAATTGCCATGACATCGCCGTTCCCGAGGTCAATCCTCGTGACCCCGTCCTCCCACGTCACGATGTTTCCGGCGTCGCCTTCTTCGAAGTCCTGCCAGGTCAGCGAAAGCACCACCTCGCCAGATCCGGTTTCCGTGACTTTCAGTACCGATTCACCATCTTCGAAGGTGGCACTGTATTTGTCCTGCTCGATCACGAGGGGTTGGTACTCCCCCCAGCGCTCTTTGACGACCAGTGCGCCTACCGTGCCGGTTTCGTCGGCCGCCGCCGACGTCAGCCAGGCATGAGAACCGTCGTCCTGGGGCACAATCGCAAACTCCGTGGACCACGCCACACCATCGGTGGAGGTCCACAGCGCGGGCCCACCGCCACCTTCGCCGACGCCGACAAGACCTTCGTCGGTGGCCACCACGCTGTTCAGCCACAGGTCCGTCCCGGCAGCGTCGGTCGAGGACCAGCTTCCATTGCGCATCGTCCAGACGGACGTACGGTCCCCAAACTCGCCGAAGCTGCTGACACGGGCGATGAAGCCGTCCTCGGTCGCAGCAACAAATGAGACATGCCCGCCATCACCGTCGCTGACGACCTCGACAGACCAATCCTCGCCGTCCGCCGAGGTAACCAGGGCGGTCTTGCTGCGGTAGTAGTAGTAATCCTCTTCCGGATACTCGACGCTCTCCCACGACCGCTCTTCTGCTTCGTACCACTCGTCCCAGGTAACGGACAGGTAGGTCTCGCCGGTCGCCGGATCAACGAAGGTCGGCGCCGGACCCTGATACAGCTCGTCGAGAGTTCCCGAAGTGACCTCGTCGCCGCTCGCGGCATCGGCAACACTGAACGTGCCGCCACGCTCGTCAACCGTGATCACATAGCCGTCGTACTCGACGATGAGGGTCGGGGCGGCAACCACCTCGGGCTGGTAGATCGGAAGAGGAAGCGGCGACCCTCCGCCGTAGTAGCCACTCCAGGCGCGCTCCCAGACCTCCCAGGGAACGGTGGTTATGACCTCGCCCGTATCGGGTTTCCAGATCGTCTGGCCGTCCCCACCCCAATGGAATAGATCATCGAGCCTGCCGCTCATCAGTTCTTCGCCGGTGGAGCCATCTGAGAGCACGAAGGTCGACCGTGCGTAGTCGAGTGTGACTTCGAACTCGTCGAAAACGAGCGTCCGCGGCGGCTCATCGGGATACGTGTCGAGGTTGAGCGCAACCAGCACGCCGGCCGGCCCGGCTGCAGAGTTGTGCACATAGACGTGCTCGTCATCCTCCAGCGCAATGGGCACTTCGACCATCGACCAGTCAATCCCATCCGCCGACACGAACACAACGACGCCGGTATCCGTGCGCACGGGCTCTTCTACCTGAGCGAACGCATAGACCTGCGCACCATCGCTGACGATGGCGCCGATCCACATGTCATCGGGAATGGCATACGTGCCCACCTGCTCCCAGGTCACCCCGTCTGCTGAAACGTTGGTGGCGAGTGATTGGCCGTCGGACTGCCAGGGACCGCCCCAACTCGGCGTGATGGCGACCAGTTGCCCGTCGAGAAAGCCGAGCCACCCCTGGTGGGACAAACCGGGCCCCTCCAGTTCGATGCGTTGCCAGACGTAGTCGACTGTCGGGAAGTTGGTGGTGAAGCCGACCTCCGTCGGGCCCATGTTGGTGATCTCAGTCGCTGCCGCAAACGGTGCCGACCGCATGCCGGCCTCGAAGCCGGCGGCATCTCCACCGCCGAGAGCAGCAGGGGCAGCAGGCAGATCAACCGTCTCGGCCGCCTCCGCGGGCTCGGGTGGTTCCTCCACCATCGCGGCTTCGGGCGGACCTCCATCACTGTCATCGACCGATGGTGGCGCAGCCTCTGGGGGTGCCGCGGTTGTCGTCGGTGCGACCGGAGCGACATCGTCGCCTGCGGCTTGGCTGGTGCCCTCGCCGTCGCTGGTAAGCGCAAACGTGACCACTGCGATAACGGTTGCGAGGACCAAGGCACTCACAGCCCCCCAGACTCTCCAGCCGTCGGTTGCGACCTGCTCGTTGGCGGTCTGCGACATGATCGTCCCCTTACATCGACTCGGCGCGGTCGAACGCCTCCGCACCCATGTAGTTGAAACGTTTGGTTGTCCGGGCCAGGTTCCCGTCTACTCGACGGTAACTGATTTGGCCAGGTTCCGTGGCTGGTCGATGTCATGGCCGCGCAACCGGGCCACGTGGTAGGCAAGCAACTGCAGTGGGACCACCGCTGCGACCGGACCCAGCAAGTCGTCCGCCCGGGGAACCCGCAGCACCCGGTGAGCGAACTTGTGGATCTGATCATCGTCTTCGTAGGCAACCGCAATCACCTTGCCGCCTCGCGCTTTCACCTCTTGCACAGCGGAGATCGTCTTCTCATAGAGCGCCTGCTGCGTCAGCACCACGATCACAGGGGTCCCTGCGGTGATCAAAGCAAGAGTCCCGTGCTTGAGCTCTCCGGCCGGCATGGCTTCGGAATGCAGGTAGCTGATCTCCTTGAGCTTCAGCGAACCTTCCATGGCAACTGCGTAGTCGAGGCCCCGACCGATGAAATAGACGTCTTCAGCGTCGACGATCGCCTCGGCCGCTTCCTCGATTTCCACGTCGTGATGTAGCAGGTCCTCTACTTGCGCAGGCAGCTGGCTCAGCCCGTGAGCAACACGAGCGGCGAGGTCCTCATCGACTACGCCCCGTTCGCGACCGATCCGCAACGCCAGGAGGTACTGCGCGATCAGCATCGCCAGGTAAGCCTTGGTTGAAGCGACCGAGATCTCCGGTCCGGCGCGTGTGTAGAGGATGTCATCAGCCTCGCGTGACAACGTGCTGCCGACAACGTTGGTCAAGGCAAGCAACCGTGACCCGCGCTCCTTGGCAAGCCGGGCCGCCGCCAGCGTATCGGCGGTCTCGCCCGACTGGCTGATCGCCACAGTGAGGCTTCGGTTCGAGATGAGCGGGTCGTTGTACCGCATCTCGTGGGCGTACTCGACGTTGGTAGGAATGCGCAGCAGCCTGCGGAAGATCTCCTTGCCGACGAGTCCGGCGTGGTATGCGGTCCCGCAGGCGGTGATCCACAACTCATCGAAGTCCCGGGCGAATGCATCATCGAACTTGACCCCTTCGAGCCAAGCCGTTCCGTCCTCGTCGAGGCGGCCCGCCAGGGTCTCTGTGACGACCGCAGGCTGTTCGTGGATCTCCTTGAGCATGAAGTGCTCGAATCCGCCCTTCTCCGCCTGTTCTGCGTCCCAGTCGACGTGCATGACCTCACGGTCGACCGGACCACCCTCGATCTTCTCGATCCGAGCTCCGCCTTCGGTAACGATGACCATTTCGCCGTCCTCGACGATCATGAAGTCCCGGGTCCGATGGAGCACGGCGGGGATATCGGAGGCGAGGAAGGTCTCGCCGTCTCCAAGCCCAACTATGAGAGGACTGATCCGCCGCACTGCAACAATCTTGCCGGGTTCCCTCTTGGTCATCACGACGAGCGCGTAGGCACCTTCGGCCTTGGCAACGGCGGCGCGCACGGCTGTCTCGAGGTCGCCTTCGTATTCCCGGGACACGAGGTGGGCCAGTATCTCTGTGTCGGTTTCTGACGTGAACTGGTGACCAAGACCCTCGAGTTCTTCCCGCAGGCTTTGGAAGTTCTCGATGATCCCGTTGTGGACGACGACGAACTCACCCGACGGATCGGTGTGGGGATGAGCGTTGACGTCGCTGGGCTCGCCATGGGTGGCCCAGCGGGTGTGGCCAATTCCAATAGTGCCAATCAACGGACTCGACTGCAGTAGATCGGCGAGCCGGTCGATCTTGCCTTCAGCCTTACGGACATCGATCATCCCGTTGGTTACGGCCACGCCGGCTGAGTCGTAGCCCCGGTACTCCAGTCGCCGCAAACCATCCAGCAGGATCGGTGCTGCCTGTTGTGGGCCGACGTAGCCCATGATTCCGCACACGCGCGAACCTCCATTTGCTCAGGATCGGAGTGCTGCAGAACCTGGACTCTGCTCCACTTCGAGGTGACTTTGTCCCCGGAATTGCTCCCGGGCTTTTTCACCTCGTAACGGTCGTGGAGGACCGAGAGGGCACCCGCCGACTAGTCGATACTCCCTCCACCTCGTCACCTCGCCCGGGTGCTTTCCGAACGAGGGCTGGCGCTTGAGATTTCTCCGATCGGTTCAGTTGTTGGGCAACAGCCTAACTGTCTTGGAGCAGCAGACGTTGCCTCGGTGATCGAAAATGGGCTGCGTTGCTGGACTTCAGCCGAGCGACTCGGTTACGACTGACCCAACTACACCGGCAACGCTCTCGGCGATCTCCTCCGTCGCAGCTTCGACCATGACTCGGACGAGGGGCTCTGTCCCGGATGCTCGGACCAGGATTCTGCCATCGTCACCGAGTCGGCGTTCGGCATCTGCAACTGCGTCCCAAACGGCGGCGGACGCGGCCAACTTCGCCTTGTTGGCGACGGTGATGTTGTGCAGCACCTGCGGATACTCAGTGATTACCTTGCGCAGCTCGACCAGCGGCTTTCCGGTGGCCGCCATGACCTCGGCAAGCCGCACCGCCGTGCGTAGACCGTCGCCGGTTGTGCCCCGGTAGAAGATGATGTGACCGGACTGTTCGCCACCAAGCGCAGCCTTCGCTTCCCGCATCGCTTCGTATACGTAGCGGTCACCGACTGCGGTCTCGACCACATCGACCCCGAGTTGCTGCATGGCGCGCCGGAAACCAAGGTTGGCCATCACCGTTGCGACAACGATGTTGTTGCGCAGTTTGCCCTGTTCCTTGAGGTGCTTTGCAAAGATCGCCATCAGAACGTCACCGTTGGCCACCACACCGTTCTCGTCGACTGCGATCAATCGATCGGCGTCCCCGTCAAACGCCAAGCCGGGCCGTCCATTGACCAGCTCGGCCAGATACTCCGGTTCGGTGGCTCCGCACCCCGAATTGATGTTCATCCCATCCGGTTCCGCCGCATGGACCTCGACTGTGGCGCCGAGCGACTCGAACAACTGAGGGGCTGCTTGAAACGCCGCACCGTTGGCAGTATCCATAACGAACTCGAGCCCACGCAGGCTGTAGTCGCTATTGGCACCAAGGTTCTCGACGTAGCGGTCGACCGCGTCGCGCATGTTGCTGCGCATTCCGATCAGGGCTCCGTCGGGGTGCTTCCAGGGAGCCCCCCGGCGATACCTGGTCTCGATCACGGCTTCCTGCTCGTCGTTGAGTTTGCCGCCGGCAGGACCGAGGAACTTGATGCCGTTGTCGTGAGCCGGGTTGTGGGAGGCGCTGACCATGACGCCCAGCGGTGCCTCTAGTTGCCGGATGAGCCGGGAGACACCACCGACGGGCAGGATGCCCACATCGATCGTGTCAACTCCCACAGAGCTGAAACCCGCATGCAAGGCGGTGGTGAACATCGGGCCCGACCGCCGCGTATCGCGTCCAATAACAACAGGGCCGTCCATCGACTCGCCGGCCGCTCGCGCCAGGTCCAGTGCCATGTCGACAGTGAGGTCGGTGTTGGCTCGGCCCCGAACCCCATCGGTGCCAAAGAGGCGGTCTACGCCTGCCATGCCTACCGCTTTGTGAACTGAGGGGCGCGGCGAGCCTTACGCAGGCCGTACTTCTTGCGCTCGACACGACGGGCGTCGCGGGTGAGCATGCCGCCCTTCTTGAGAGTGGATCGGAACTCGCCGTCCACCTCAACGAGCGCCCGTGCGATTCCAAGACG
>JASJEG010000100.1 GCA_030064765.1 Acidimicrobiia bacterium
ATGCCCGTTTCTTCCGTGAAGGCCTCGAGGGTGCCCTCGCTGAGCGCGAATGAGTCATGTGTCATGAGAACGAGTTCGCTCGGTTGGGTGTCCTCCTCGACGATTCTCTCGGAGCAAGCGGTAGCGCCCAACAGCAGCGCGATCACCACCAGCAACAGTTGCGGGAAACGGCTGCGGGCGGTCATGGTTGATTCCTTTCCTGTATGAGGAGGACGCAGCCAGCGGTAACCGACACTGTGGCCCCGTCTGCGGCGACGATTTCGTTGCTGATGCCTCGAGTCGATCCGGGTGACAGCTCGGCTTGGGCGAGTGGCCAGCGGAGACCAACGGACGAACAGACGGCCCTTCCGGCGACCGGAACCAGCGAGAGAATCGTCCCCTCGGCTGGGTGAAACGTCCCTGTTTGTCCTGCGTGGAGGGCGCAGATGCGGGCATGCGAGGTGAGCCAATCGAGCCGGATACCGCGGTCGACGGTGAGGACGAGCGCGTTGGCCAGCGTGTGCGAGAGCCGTCCCCCGGTTCCGCCGATGATGGTCGCTTCGGCAAAGCCGGCTGCGACGGCGGCACCAATGGCGAGTTCGAGGTCCGTGGCGTACTTGTCGACCGGGTAGCGCTCGATCTGAATCCCGGCAGCTTGGGCTCGAGCCAGTCCAGCTGCGGAAACGGAGTCCATGTCGCCGATGACCAGATTGGGTTCGAGACCGAGGTCATAGGCGTGGTCGAGACCCGAGTCCGCCGCCACGATCCACGCGGGTTCTGCGACGCGATTGAGCACCGCAGGGCGTACCGGCCTGCCGCCGGCCACGATCAGGGCCCTTGCTTCCTCGCTGTTCTCCACTCGCTTCCTCCGCTGGCATAACCCAGTTCAGGTTCCACGGGTCGGTGACTCGAGCGTTGCTACTCCGGTCACCCTCTCAGTTCGGCGTTTCCGAACTCCCCGGGGTGGTACCAATCGCAGGTTACCAGGCCAATCGGAGGTTGCCGGCGAGTTCCTCTTGACAGACTGACATTGATGTGACATCATAATAATGTCAAAACGATGCCAAGCCCGGCAGAAGGCCAAGACAATCAGAAACGGAGGGCGGCAAATGCTGTGGACCAACAACCCCGAGGTACTGCGGGCAAGACACGATGAGCGGGTTCGACAGGCGATGGGTGGTCACCGAGTCATCAAGCCCCGTCTGAAGCTGGTCGCCATGGAGGCCGAAGCCGAAGCGGCCACGGTCGCCTGAGCCAGGGAGCAGAGGACCGATGAACACAGCAGGCATAGCGGCGAAGCTCGAGGAGCAACTGGTTGCACAGGGCCGGCTCGCCGGTGACGAGCCGGTGGTCGAGCAGCTCGTCGAGGCAATGGTTGCAGCTCTGGTGCCCGCAGTCCGCCAAGCGGCGTTCGAATTGGCCGAGCAAGCGGCCGCGGAGATCGGGGCACAGCTACCGACCGGAAGCATCGACGTTGTTCTGAGTGAGGGCGAGCCCGCGCTGGTGTTGCGTGGCGAGGAAGCCGAGCAGGCCTTCAGTTCAGAGGATCTCGAAGCCCGGATGACGGTACGGCTGCCGACGAACCTGAAGGCTGCCCTCGAGGAAGCGGCGGACGACGCCGGCGACTCGATGAACAGCTTTGTCATCAAGACACTGGCTTCCGGAGCCGCCCGCGGCCGGAAAGGCCGTCGAGTACGGGAGACGTTCACAACATGAGTGATCGCATCGAGACCTTCGACGTGGGCGAGCACGTTCGCGTGATTGCAGCAACCCGCAGCGGGGACATCACGGTCGTCGGCGGTCCGGCTGGAGTGGTGCGGGTCACCATCGACGGAGGGGGTGCGCCCAACTACGAGATCGATCAAATCGGCGATGTGATCTCTGTCGAGCCGCGTCGCAAGGGGCGTTTCATTGTCTGGTCGGCAGACATCGTCGTGACGGTTCCGAGCGACGCCAGCCTGGAGCTCTCGTGTACCTCAGGAAACATCGTGGTGCAGAGTCCGGTCGCCGAGCTGCGTGCTTCGGTGGCGAGCGGGGACGTGCGGATCGATACCGTTGAGACGCTATGCACCGTCAACAGCGCATCGGGTGATATTCGACTGGGCAAAGCCCAAGACGCCGAGGTCAACACGGCCTCAGGAACAGTACGTCTCGGCCGGATCGATCGGGCGCTGCGGCTCAATGCCGCCAGCGGAAATGTGTATGTCGACTCGATCGGGGACAGCGCAATCGCCAAAGTTGCCAGCAGCAATATCCGCATCGGCAGCTTCGAAGGAAGCGAGCTCAGAGTGAAGACGATGTCGGGCGATCTTCATCTCGGGGTGCCGTCGCGCCGCACCGTCGAGCTCGATTTCAGCAGCCTGTCCGGTCGGCTGCGCAACAAGCTCCCAACCGGCGACGGCAGCCCTAGTGAGAAGACCCTGCTCATCTCCGTGGCGGCCGTTTCGGGCGACCTCACGTTGACCGGAGCCAAGAGCTGACGGTGGCGATGGCGAGCACCAGGGTGTTTTGGGGTGAGCGCACCCGCGACGCCGCAGGACGCATGGAGAGGGGATGAGATCATGACGGACGGCTCGTTTCGCGCTAGCGACGTCACCAAGAGCTACGACGACGGGAAGACCTTCGCCAACGACCGTCTGACCCTGCACGTCGAGCCGGGTGAGGTCTACGGTCTTCTCGGCCCGAACGGTGCCGGGAAGACGACGCTGGTCAAGCAGGCAATCGGGCTCCTCAAGCCGGACTCAGGCACGATCAGTCTCGGTCCTCATGACCTCATCGACGATCCTGACGCCGCCCGCCAGCTGTGCTCCTACCTTCCCCAGGCACAGATGCCGATCAACTCGTTCAAGGCACACGAGGCGATCAAGATCACAGGCATGATTCGCGGAGGGTCGGCGGCAGCCGTCGCCACCCGGCGCGATGAGTTGATTGATGCCCTGGACATAGGGGAGTGGCGCGACACGCTCGGAACCAAGTTGTCCGGCGGTGTGAAGCGGCTCGTTGGTTTCGCCATGGTCGCGGTGTGGCCGGGCCGGTTGGTGATTCTGGATGAACCCACGAACGATGTCGATCCATTGCGTCGGCGTCTCCTGTGGGACCAGGTGCGGCGGCTCGGTGACGAGGGAGTTGCCGTGTTCCTGGTAACCCACAACGTCTTGGAGGCCGAGAAGTCTGTCGATCGGCTCGCAATCATCGACGAAGGCCGCATTTTCGCTGAGGGCACTCCCTCGTCACTCAAGCTTGCGGATCGGGGCCGGCTTCGCCTCCAGTTGATGTTGGTGCCCCGGTCCGCGACCCCGGAGCTGCCTGCCTTCGTCGAAGATCACACGAGGGTGCGCAACAACCTGATCGCCGTCATACCGGAAGCTGAGGCAGCCCACGGGATCGGCTGGGCCCAGGAGCTGATGGGAAGCGGCATTGCCGAAGAGTACGCATTGGGCGCAACGACTCTCGAAGATGTCTATGTACGGCTCACAGGGGACATTGCGGCCAAGGAACCGGCCTCATCATGACCGCCCCGGCGATCCCGGCGCTGCGCACCGGTCCCGGCTACTGGTGGCACTCCTTTGTGATGATGACGCGCTGGGAAATCGTCGGTCTGCGACTTCTGTTGCCGATCACCGTCTTTGTGCAGGTGCTCACCGGCGCCGGGTTCGTCCTCGGTGTCGGGCTCTTCTTCGGCCAGGTTCCGCCCCGGGCCGCCCTCTTCTTGTCGACTGGGGTGATCGTGATCACGCTCGCCACGGTGGGATTGGTACTGGGGCCGCAGCTGATCGCCGCCCAGAAGGCCGAGCAGACCTACGACTTCATCTGGTCGCTGCCGGTTCCCCGTTCGACCGCGGCTGCGGCATGGATCGTGACCAACACGATCATTGCTGTGCCGGGAATGGTGATGGCCCTAGTGGTCGCCAACTGGCGCTATGACATCGATTTGCGGGTATCCACGCTCATAATCCCCGGGGCGCTGCTCACGCTCTACACGGCGACCATGCTCGGTTACGCAATCGCCCACACCATCAAGCAGCCGATGCTCATCAACCTGATCACCCAAGTCACCATCTTTGCTCTGACGGGTTTCTCCCCAGTCAACTTCCCGAAAGAACAGCTCCCCGGCTGGCTCGCCGCCCTGAACGAGTTCCTTCCGCTATTGCACATGGCCAATGTGATGCGGGCCGGGCTCACCGACGGAATCGTCTCAGGCCTCGGCCGCTCCTACGTCGTGCTCGGGATATGGGCGGTGGTCGCAACAATGGTGACGGCCTTTGTGCTGCGGAGGCGGGCATGACGATTCACACCGATACTCTGATCCGGCAGGGCCGCAGCTACTGGTGGAACAGCTTCGTCTCGATGTTGCGGTTCGATCTGGCGTCCTTGCGGGAAAGCCTGGTGACGGTCGCTCTCCTTCAGCTGCTGATGGGAGCGGGGATGGCGATCATCTACGGCTTCTACTTCGACGAGATCCCGCAGGTGGCGGCCACGTTCATTGTTACCGGCACCCCGACGCTGGCGATCGTGCCCGTGGGGATGGCGCTCGTACCCGGCGTAGTCATGCAGCACCGGCTCGACGAAACCTACGACTTCCTGTGGTCCCTGCCGGTACCGCGCCTCACCATTGCGGCCTCCAACTTCGTGCTGTTCACGGGCCTGGCCATGCCCGGAGTAGCGCTGTCGCTGGTGGTGGCCGCGTGGAGGTACAACATCGATCTGACCGTTTCCTGGTCGGTGATCCCCGCGGTGCTGCTGGCTGCGCTGATGGCCAATTCCGTGGGCTTCGGTTTCGCCCACGCAATTGCGGAGCCTCGGATCACCAACCTCATCGTCAACATGATCATCTTCTTGGTGTTGTTGTTCTCGCCCGTGGCGTTCCCGATCAGCAACTTCCCCGACTGGTTCGCATCCGTCCATCGCGTGCTCCCCTTCTTCCACATGGCCAACATCATCCGCGGGGGGCTGACCGAAGGGCTCGTCACAGGTCTCCCTGTCTCCTACTTGGTGGTCGGGCTCTGGATGCTGGGTTCGTGGGCCCTGGTCGCCTGGGTGGTCGGTCGACGTCGCTGAACGCCGTTGTATCCAGCTCACATTGGATCCGACGGGTCCGTGTGCAGCCGCTATTCTCGGATGTGTGGACACCGGCTTCGAATCAGCGCCTGCGCCCGGAATCCCTGACGGGACCGAAGCTGATTGGCCGACCGGTGGCGAGGACCGCCCGGTAATCATCGGTATCGCCGGAGGATCGGGTTCGGGCAAGACCACCATCGCTGAGGCTGTGGTTGCTGCGGTCGGAGACAACACGGTGGTTCTCGTTCAGCACGATTCGTACTATCGGGATCTGCCGCATCTGGAGTTCGAAGAACGGTCGAAGGTCAACTACGACCATCCGGACTCGCTCGAGACCGAGTTGTTGATCCATCACATCGAAGAACTGCGAGCGGGGCGTGAGGTTCATCGTCCGGTGTACGACTTCGCCGTCCACCGCCGCACCGACAAGACCGTACTCGTTAGGCCGGAACCGGTTGTCGTGATCGAAGGGATCCTGGTGCTGAGCGAACCCGATCTGCGCAAAACCATGGATCTCCGTATCTACGTTGATGCCGATGCTGATCTCAGGCTGATGCGTCGCTTGCGGCGCGACATCATCGAGCGAGAGCGTACGTTCGAATCGGTCATGCAACAGTATGAGCAGACGGTGCGTCCCATGCACCTGCAGTTCGTCGAACCTTCGAAACGGTACGCCGACATCATCGTCCCTAACGGCTACAACGCCGGGGCCGTAGGGACCATCACGTCCATGATGAGGGACGTGCTGGCGGGAGCACGCTGAGAGCGTTGTACTCGGCTAGCTCAACCCAGGTCGCTCTGGGCTTGTGCATCCAATCGCCCGATCAGGATGTCGATAGCCGGCTGCATTGCTGCGGTGTACACCCGATGCCCGTAGGTCGAAGCGTGGAACTGATCTGCGCCAAAGATCGCCACGGGGTTTGTGTTGAACTCATCCCAGCCTGGTGACCAGGTGTCGGTCTTCAATACCTGTGGATAGCGCCTGACGACGCGGCGGATCGTTCGATCAAACGCCCTTGCCCGGTTGCGGGCAATGGCGCGTGCGATTGCCGGCAAGCGCGGAATCGAGCCCAGGTCCCCGACTCCAGACACGGCAACGCAATCGCTGTGGCTGGTGAGTCGAGAGAGGATCGCGTCGTATTCCCGTTCGAACCTGACAACAGGCGTCCCCCGCAGAGCATCGTTCCCGCCAACGGAGACAATGAAGATGTCTGGCTGCAGCGCAATCGCTGCGTCGACCTGGGTCAGGAGTACGTCCCTCGTCTTGGAGCCACCCACGGCTACCGAGTGGAGATCTACCCGGTACCGGTCGCTCAGCCTGAACGCAATCTGCCGCGGCCAGCATGCGTCGAGCGGTTCTACTCCGGGCGAGGTCACTGTGCTGTCGCCGAGCAGGGCGATACCGAGTCGCGGCGCACTCTGGTCGCCAAACGTGCCGGAAGGGTCCTGGTTGGTGAGCGACGGTAGATCGCTTCTATGACCGGCGCGGTATAGCTGTGCGCCGAGAACCGCCAGCGGCCAAAACGGCCTGGCGACCGAACGCAGGCTCGGCATTGTTCACCCCCCGATGTGCTTATGCGGGAATGATATCGAACGCGGGGAGCGGCTCGCGGCTCCTTACAATGAGCCCATGGAGGACGAGCAACGGCTCGATCAGGTCAGGGAGCTCTTCCATCGCATCGAGGAGCTGATCCCGTTCAATCGTTACCTCGGCCTGCAAACCGAGTCCATCGATCAAGATGGAGCAGTTGTCCATCTCGACATGCGAGGTGAGCTGATCGGCAACTTCCAGGACGGGGTTCTCCACGGTGGGGTGATCTCGGCCACTTTCGATGTCGTCGGCGGGATGGCGGCAATGGCCACCGCAGTGTTGCGGGAGGATTCGGTCGACGAAACCTTGCAGCGCTTGCGACCGACGAGCACGGTCGACCTGCGGGTCGACTACCTGCGTCCGGGGGCCGGGAAGCGCTTCACCGCGCGCGGTTTCACGCTGCGAGCGGGATCGCGCGTCGCTGTCACTCGAATGGAATTGCACAATGAGGGGGGCGAGCTGTTGGCGGTCGGTACCGGCACCTACATCTACAACTACGCCGATCAGTAGCTGCGAAGACCGCCGGGGGCATTGGGAGGAACTGCGGGTCGCCTCGGTCGTTGGGGGGCGACTTGTGAATACCGATCACCCAGCGGTGGGCGCGGATCCGGGTCGCCGTTGTTGGGCCAGAAGGACATGGCGCGCTCGGTCATTGCGGTGATCGTGAGCGCCGGATTCACGCCGAGATTGCCGGTGATTGCCGATCCGTCGGCAACATGAAGGCCCTCGTAGCCGTACACCCTTTGGTAGGCGTCGATGACGCCCTCACTCGGATCCGCACCGATGCAGGCGCCTCCGATGATGTGGGCGGTGGTCGGAGTGTCGAGGAGGACCTCGTTGACGGCGCTGGAGGGGAAGCCGTCGACGGCCTCTGCGGCGACGCGTGCCGCCTGGTTTGCGATGGGGATGTAGGTCGGATTCGGCTGTGCCGAGTCCTGGGTGGACGTGAGCCGGCTTCCCAAGATGCCCTTCTTGAGGGAAAGGCGGATCTTGTTGTCGAGGCTCTGCATGACGAGCAGGATCACGCTGCGTTCCGCCCAACGGCGTACCGAAAGGGTGCGCAGGAAGGCGATCGGGTGCCGGAGTACTTGTCCGCAGAAGCGAAGCTGGCGGGGAATCCGGCCGCCACCATCGACGAGGATCGTTGCCAGCAATCCCATGACATTGCTGCCTTTCGGGTAGCGCACCGGCTCGATATGGGTGTGCGGTTCGGGATGGATCGAAGAAGTGATGGCGACTCCCTCGGAGTAGTCCGTTCCGTTGTGGTTGGACGTTGCTCCCAGGATCGCCTCGGAGTTGGTGCGAGTGTTGTGACCGACCCGGGGCGAGAGCCCTGGCAGCGAATCCGAGTCCCGCATCTCGAGGAGGAGACGGGTTGTTCCCAGCGCGCCGGCGGAGAAAATGACCTGACTGGCCGCATAGGTGCGGGTTCGCTTGCGAAACCAGGACCCGGGCCGGCGAGTTTCGATCACGTACCGTGAATCGTCAGTGGGTCTCACGGAGACCGCCTCGGTTTCCGGGTGGACCACGGCCCCGGCGCGTTCGGCCAGGTACAGGTAATTGCGATCGAGCGAGTTCTTCGCGTTGAAGCGGCAGCCGACCATGCACCCCCCACACGCGATACACCCGGTGCGCTCCGGGCCGGAACCGCCGAAGTAAGGATCGGGATCGGTTCTGCCCTTCTCCCCGAAGTAGACACCGACTGGGGCGGGTTGATAGGTATCAGTCACGTCGAAGTGCTCGGCGACTCGTTGGATCACCTTGTCCGACGGTGTGGTGTGGGGGTGTTCGGCGGCGCCGAGCATTCGCGCGGCCTGCTCGTAGTGGGGGGCAAGCTCAGCCTTCCAACTGGTTATGTCGCGCCACTGGGGATCTGTGAAGTAGGCCTCATGGGGTTCGTAAAGAGTGTTGGCATACACGAGGGAGCCGCCGCCCACACCGGCTCCGCTGAGTACCAGGACATCACGGAGCAGGGTCATGCGCTGGATACCGCGCATCCCAAGTCGGGGGAACCAGAGGAATCTGCGCACGTTCCAGTTGCTCTTGGGAAAATCGTCGCCGGAGAACCTGCGCCCTGCCTCGAGCACCGCCACCCGATAACCCTTCTCGGATAGGCGCAGTGCAGACACGCTGCCGCCGAAGCCGGAGCCGATGATGATGACGTCGTAGTCGGGCACGGCCGCAGGATTGCACAATATGAGGTCGTGGCGCCACCGCAGCCGGGGGAGAGGGCGACGGGGAGCAGCCCTAGACGTTGAACCGGAACAGGATCACGTCGCCCTCTTGCACGAGGTAGTCCTTGCCCTCGAGGCGCCATTTGCCTGCTTCCTTGGCGCCGGGTTCGCCGTTGTGCTCGATGAAGTCGGCATAGTGGACAACCTCGGCGCGGATGAAGCCTTTCTCGAAGTCCGTGTGGATCCGGCCGGCGGCCTGCGGAGCGGTCATTCCGTGGCGGAAGGTCCAGGCCGTGGCCTGCTTCTCGTTGTGGGTGAAGAAGGTGCCGAGATCGAGCAGATGATATGCGGCGTGAATGACCCGGTTCAGGCCTGCCTCCGTCTCTCCGATGTCGGCCAGGAACTCCGCTCTGTCGGCGTCATCGAGCTGTGCGATCTCGGCCTCCATGGCAGCGCAGATCACCACGACATCGGTGGCCTCGGACTCTCCTCTCTCCTGCACCAGCCGCACGTACTGATTGTCGTGTTCGGATGCCTCCTCGATGTTGGCCACATACATCATGGGTTTGAGAGTCAACAGCTGGTACTCCCGGATGGCTTTGGTCTCTTCGGCGCCGAGAGCGAGGGTGCGTGCGGGCAGACCCTGATCGAGGTGGTCGCGAACCTTCGTCAGCGTCTCCAGCAATTTCGCGGCCGTCTTGTCGCCTGCTTTGCCCTTGCGCTCCGTGCGGTCGATGGCCTTGTCCATCGTTGCCTCGTCGGCTAGCGCCAGCTCGAGGTTGATGGTGTCGATATCGGCGATCGGATCGATTGCGCCGGTCACATGCGCGATATCAGGGTCCTCGAAACAGCGGACGATATGCACGATCGCATCTGTGTCCCGGATATGACCGAGGAACTGGTTACCCAGGCCTTCGCCGTGTGAGGCACCCGCAACGAGCCCGGCAATGTCAACGAATTCCATCACCGTCGGCACAACCTCTCTTGGTTGGGTGATCGCGGCGATCTTCTCTAGGCGCGGGTCCGGTACCGGCACGACTCCCACGTTGGGGTCGATGGTGCAGAACGGGTAGTTGTCGGCAGCCACCTCAGCGCGGGTCAGCGCGTTGAACAGAGTTGATTTGCCAACGTTGGGAAGCCCCACGATGCCGCACTGCAGCGCCATTCTCGGTCTCCGGTGTCGTCGAATCTCTGAGGATAGAGCTCTTGGTCCCAAGCTCCGTTGCTAGGGGTGTTGGGCTTCCCACCGACTTCTCGCCGGATTGCTGCACATTTCGGTCATGTCCGGTCCGGTGCTCGGCCACGGGGCCGAGTTGTAGAACGGCGGTGGGGATTGCAGGTAGTACGACGTAGGAATGGTGCGGCTAGTGATTGCCGGATCCCATCTGACGGAACCCGCCTCGTAGTTGCCGTGAGCCAGGGTGCCCTCGACGGTGTTGTCGACGCTGATCTCATCTGGAGATCCGAGCAGAACGTTGCCTACGAGATTCTGGCTGTGAGAGTGATCGTCCACGAACAGGCCTTCGACGAGCACACAGTTGCGCAGGAACGTGTTCCCCGGCCCGACCGGACCCCACCAATCCGAGATGCCGATCTCCTCAACGATGTTGCCCTCGAACAGGTTCATGAGCGGGTAGTGCCCATGAAGCGAGATGTCGGGAAGGAGATACCCGGAGTTGTCATGCGAATCAACCGAGAAGTTGTACCCGAATACATTGCCGGAGGCACCCACCTGAATGATCATCGAGTGACGCAAAGACTCGAACGTGTTGTTCTCGACGAGGCAGCCTGTGGTGTGGCGCCCCAGACTCACGCCGTAGCCGTGGCCCCCGCCTCCGTGGTCGTGGGCATCCGAGAAGTGGCTATCTCGCACCTCGCATTTGTAGACCGATGACGCGGCCACGTGGGAGCGGAAGGCCATCTCGCTTTTGACCCGGCGCACCCAGCTGTACGCAGCATTCTTGAACGAAATGATGTGGCCGTCTCCTGCGTCGAGGCGCTCGACGTGTAGATCTTCGACACCGGCGTACTCGACGAGGCCCATGGTGCGAATCGCCGGGCTCAGTTCAGAACGGTACGTAGTGTTGAGCGGCTCAGCGAGGGTGAGGGTGTTTCCTGCGACTTCCGTTATCAGCACCATCTCGCCGACCGACTCGTCTGCCCAGGCGACATCCCAGGCCGGGTTGGTGTACATGAGGGCGGGGTCGTTGTCCTGCTGAATCTCGGCGAACGTGGGTGCGCTGAGGCCGGTAGCGTCGTCGACCATGATCGTGGTGCTTCCTTGTG
Source organism: Acidimicrobiia bacterium (assembly GCA_030064765.1). Lineage (GTDB taxonomy): Bacteria > Actinomycetota > Acidimicrobiia > Spongiisociales > UBA5794 > JAAETI01. Next base: position 11,089 of record JASJEG010000100.1, read on the forward strand.
TCGCACCGCTGACTTCGCGCCAGTTCCCCCGGTCATACTTGACGACATCGATCGCAGCTCGGCCGGATCCACCGAGGTCGAACTGGAGGTGGGTGGCTTCGGCTCCAGCACCCCGCAGCACGACACCGTGTTCGATATCCAGTGCACCGCCGAGCAGGTAGCGCCCGGGCGGGATGTAGACCACGCCGCCATCTGTTCCGATGGCGGCGACCGCGCTCCGGAATGCTGCGATGTCGTCAGTAGTCCCGTCGCCGGTAGCTCCGTGATGCAAGACGTTGATTGTCGCCGGATCGTCTGGAATGCCACCCGGAACCCCAGGCGCCCAGTCGATGCGCCTGCTCGACGGGATTATCGGTGCCGGATCCGTTCCTTCGTTCGTAAGGCCCCTGCGGAGAAACGCCGCCATCTGAGCGCGAGTGACCGGCTTGTCGGGGCAGAAGCGATCGTTGGCTGGTGGGTTGCACCCGGCGGTGATGCCAGCGGCAGCGAGTCGCTCGATGTCGGCTTCGAAGATCGAGCCATCGTCATCGCGGAATGGGTCCCCGCTGCGGTTGGTGAGCCCGAGAGCTCTCGACAGAAACGCCGCCATTTGATCCCGAGTCACCGGTTTGTTCGGGCAGAACCGATCGTTGGCGGGCGGGTTGCACCCGGCGGTGATGCCGGCAGCAGCGAGTCGCTCGATGTCGTCCTCGAACACAGATGTGTCGTCGTCCACGAAATCGATTGCGGATGCTGCGGGCAGCTGCAACGCCCTGGCTAGGAACGCCGCCATCTGGCCGCGAGTCACCGTCCGGTCGGGACAGAATTGGTCGTTGGTGGGTGGGTTGCACCCGGCGGTGATGCCGGCGGCAGCGAGCCACTCGATGTCCTCTGCAAAGAGGTGTTCGGGGGGAACGTCGGCGAAGCGCGATTCGGCCGCCACGTCTGGAAGGCCGGCCGCTCCGATAGCCAAGACCAGAACTGTTATGAATCCGAGCCGTCTTCCCATTGCAGCATCGTTGCATAGTCCCGATTGCTACCGGAACCCATTGTGATAGTGCAGTCGCTCTCAGCTGATAGGTTGCGGGGGTGAGTGAGCTTGCGGATCTAATCGAAGGCAGCGACCTGGACGGCCTGATCAGGCGAATCGATGGCATTTGCTCCGCCCGTGAGTGGGACGACCTCATCGAGCTGCGCGACCGCTGCCTCGAAGCCGTGACTCGTGGCAAGCAACTCTGGGGTGTTGCCCAGTTCGCCGAATACCGATTGGCGTTGGAGGGGCCCGGGCCGTATGCGGGTCGGGTAATCAAGGAGGGAGCGGGACGATTTGCCCTCGGACCGCTGTGGGAGGTCGCCGCTTCGACTCACACCTGGACTGAGATCAGCCCGCACGTCGACGACGTCCGGTTGCGAACTCTGATTGCTCATGAGCGATTGTTGCGGGGCGAGGAGGTTCCGCAGGGGGAGATCGATCGTCATGTGCTCGAGGTGCCCCTCCAACTCGAGACCTGGGAACCGAGCTACCCGGTCGCTGCCTACCGTGCAGACCGGGCCGACTTCCCTGAACAGGAATGGACGGATCTGGATTGGATCGAGCTGCCGGAGCCGCAGGTACGCGCTGCGCCGGACGAGGCGCTCGACGCGCTGCTCGGCCTGGTTTCTCCTTGGACGGAGCAGTCAAATGGACGCGCCGAGGGCGTGGTCGTGGCCGGCACTGCGCTGGAGGCGATCCGCACGTTGGGGCCGCACCGGGCCCGAGTCGCGGAAATCGATGGAAGCGAGGCCGTGGCCTTGATGGCGTGGACCGCCGCCTCCGGTGGCGCCTACGGCAGGCGGCGGGGGAGTCCCGTTGGTCGAATGCACGCGTGGTGGGCACTGGCGGCGCTGCTTGGTGTGGACGACGTCGATGACCCTGGCCTGCTCGGCACCGGAGCTGCCGAGCTCGTCTGGATTCGCTGGGATCCGGGCGACCAAGTCGGCGGATGGGGGTTCCACCTCGCTGTCGAGGACCCAGAGGACCGCCTGGCCTGGGCTATCAGCGCCGTCGATGCCGTGTGAAGGCGCTCGCGGTTTCTAGGTAGCGGTAGGGCGCGTCCCCGGGGTTGGATGGACCGCATCCAACTGGTAGCCGTTGTCGCGGCGTTGCTGCTCGACGTCATGGTGCTCGGCGTGATGGTCGCCCGGATCGGTGAGCTCGGATTCACGCCGAACCGAACCGCAGCGCTCGGCCTGAACGTCCTGCTCCTGGTGAACCTGGGCGGAAGCGCATGGCTGTCAGCCCGGTTGCTCACCGGACACAGCACCTTCCACAAGCTCGAAAGCTGGCAGACCGCCTACCTCCCCCTCTTCGCAGTCTGGACTGCCACCGTGGTTGTGGTCCTTCCACCGCTGTTCGGCTTCAACTGACCCGACGATGGTCTTCCCGAGACACTGTCAAGCCGAACGCTCCTTGACGATCTTGGGGATGCTGATCCGGCGGATGGCCCGCAAGCCCGGGATCTGCGAGATCAGCGC
>JASJEG010000101.1 GCA_030064765.1 Acidimicrobiia bacterium
CCGATACCGAGCGCCAGGTCGAGAGACAGGGCCCCGGTGGGAATGGCAGCGATGTTCTTCACCGCACTGTCGCTGAGCTTCATGATGGCGCCCTTGCCAAACTGCCGCTCGATCTGCGACATCGCCATTTCGAGGTTCTTATCCGACTCCACTGGAGCTCCCTTCGGTTGGTCCATCTACCAACCTATTCCGTACCTGTGACATAACTACAGCCGTGTAATCCTAACGGCGCTGAGACCCATACACTAGGCGAACACGTGTTCGATGTCGAGGATATTGGAGCAACTCCAGTGGGTGTGCACGTGCTATATGAGGAGCGCCCTCGACCAGCGTTCACGATTCTCTGCTACGTGGTTCGAACCGCTCTCCCACGCGTCAGCATGGCCGTCGTCGACCAAACGCTGGTAGTTGACCTCACCGCCCTGAGCCCTAGTACGGAGCATGCCGGCGTGGTGGCGAGTTCTTTCGATTACAACATCGAGCAGATACGGACGATCAAGGTGGTCAACTTCTGCGCCATCACAGAATGCGGAGATACGCCGAACGGTGGCGGCGTGCGGCAGGGGCGAGTCGGGCCACAGACCGACGAAGCTGTGTAGGGCCCACGCCAGATCCCATGCACGACGCCCGGGCGCAGCAAGGTCCCAATCGATGAACGCCCATTCGGCGGGCCCTGCAATCAGGTTCCAGGGAGCAAAGTCGTTGTGGGCGATCACTTCGGTCGATCCAGTGGGGTCGCGACCCTCACTTCGCCAGCTTGCGTCGATCGGCCTTGAGTATCCGACCTGTGCGCGGTGGTATTCGGCGATGAGCTTGCCAACGCGGCGCATTGCAGCCTCGGATTTGAGGATATCCAGGTTGTTCGGATGAACACAGTCGCCTGGAACGAACGTAAGGACCTCCCGACCCTCATCGTCGATCCCGAGTGGCCGGGGTGCCGGATACGAATGCTCGCGTAGATAGCGCAGCAGATCGTGAACCGCCGGGGTCCACGAACCGGCGCTGCGTCGCACCGTGTCCCCGACTCGCACCACGGTGGGGTTCAGGTTCCCACCGCGTAGGGAATGCTCACGCTCATCCATACGGATGATTATCCCCGACATCGAACCAGCGTCAGCAGTCGTCGCTACAGCTCGACCCGCTCCACGACCTCGTAGCGAGCCGGTCCGCTCCCCAGCACCGACCGATACAAGGTCACTGCATCAACATCGAGCTTGACACCTACCGGCTCGACCAGCTCGACCAACGGGCGCACATTCTGCGGAGGCCGGATGCGGCTCAGCGTCAGATGGGCATGAAACGGCCGTCCCTCAGGTTCGAAGTCTGCCGCAACCGCAGCCGCTTCGCATATGGCCGCCGTCGACTCCAGTTGCTCGGCCGCCCCGGCGATACCCATCCACAGCACCGACGCTCTCGCCTCGCGTGGAAACGCACCCAGGTCGGTGAGGGAAACACGGAACGGCTCTACCGCAAGGTGTTCGTCGAGATACGCGAGCACCTGATCCCGCTGCTGCGCCACTGTCTTTCCCAGAAAGCGCAATGTGAGATGCCAATTCTCCGGCGGCACAGGTCTTCCCGGTAACCGACGCCCCTCCAGCTGGTCATCAAGATGGGCGGCAATGGCGTGGCGGGCGTTGTCGTCGAGCGCTACCGCAAGAAACAAGCGCTCCCCGCTCTGGCTCACACCCACCGCCCACTTCTTGGTTTCCCGGACCACCACTCCCCCGTCATCGCCAGCCGTGCCAGGTGCAGCGCTCCGGTTGTCGTATAGGTCCGCACCCGCTCCCGATCTCCCGGCAACCGCACGGTCCGCGCCATGGTCCTTTCCGGCGTGTGCACCGCAATCACCATCGTGCCTGCCGCTTGCTCGAGCGTCTCCGGCCCCGCCGAACCGGTCACCGCAATTGCCACATCGGCCTCGAGCGCTCGAGCCGCTCCATCTGCCATGGCAATCGCTACCGGCTCGCTGACCACACCGTGTTCTTCGATGAGTGCATCGGCTACGCCGAGACTCATCCGCTTGACATCCTCGTGATATGCCACGATCGCACCCCGGAATACCTTGGATGCCCCGGGCACTGCGGTGATCCGCGACGCCACCATTCCTCCGGTGGCCGACTCAGCCGTGGCCACCGTCCATTCGTTGTTGCGGGCCAGGCCGAGCACGATGTTCTCGATCGTCTCGTCGTCGATGCCGAATACCAAGCTGCCCATTCGTTCCCGCACGGCCGCCTCGAACGGAGCCACCAGCGCTTCGGCTTCTTCCTCCGTAGGCGCATGGGCGGTCAGACGTATCTTGATCTCCCCCGACGATGCCAGGAAAGCCATCGACGGATTCCCGCTTCGCTCGAACACATCAGCCAGAATCTCGGCAACCAGTGACTCGGATTGGCCGTAGGTCCGGATCACCCGGCTCAAGACAACGCCCTCACCCGATCGGTCCTGGAGCACGGGCAGAACGTGCTGGTCGAGCAGTATTTCTAGCTCCGCGGGCACACCCGGCAGCGCAAAGATCAACTTGCCCTCGTGCTCCAACTGGATTGCGGGCGCCGTACCCTTTGGGTTGTCGAGCAGGTCGGCGCCTGCTGGGTATTGCGCCTGTTTGAGGTTGGAATCCGGCATCTCCCTGCCGCGGGCTGCCCACCACCGGCGCAGCCGATCTGCATACTCTTCGCTGAAGAGCAGCTCGCGCTGTGTAGCGGAACAGATTGCCTCGCGCGTGATGTCGTCCTGGGTGGGTCCAACGCCACCAGTGATTACCAGCGCATCGGCCCGGCTGAGGGCCAGCCGAATCGCGGCAACCATGCGATCGTGATCATCGCCAACGACGGTCGAGTATTGGTGTTCGAGTCCTGCATCGGCCAGTCGCGACCCGATCTGCGCCGCATTGGTGTTGACGGTTTGGCCGAGAAGGAGCTCCGTTCCAACCGCAATCACCTCGACTATCACGAGATCACCTTCGCTTCAAGATCGGTCCCGAAAGCCCCGCGGACCTCAGCGCGGAGCCACTCTCCGGGCAGCCCGCGATCGAGCAGAATCACACCGTCTATTTCGGGTGCTTGCCGGTAGCTCCGCCCGACGGCCTGCCCATCCTCCACCTGATCTACGAGCACGTCGACCCGACGCCCCATCTGCGATGCGTTGCGGCTCTGTGTGATGTCGTCCTGTATTGCCTGCAGATGGCGCATCCTCTCCATGATCTCGTCGTGGGCGAGCTGACCGTCGTAGTCGGCGGCCGGCGTCCCCTCCTCCGCCGAGTAGGGGAACAGACCCACCCAGTCCAACTGAGCCGACTCGAGGAAGCCTGCAAGCGATTCGACGTCGTCCTCGGTCTCGCCGGGGAAGCCGACAATGAAGCTCGACCGCAACGCAGCGTCCGGCGCGGCCGTGCGAATCGAATGGATCAACTCCATATGGCCGTGGCCACTGCCAGGACGCTTCATGGCTCGCAGCAGGCGGTGTGATGAGTGTTGCAGCGACAGATCGAAGTAATTCGCCACCGTCGGCGTGTCTGCCATCAGTTCGATCAATGGTCGGCGGACTTCGCCCGGGTACAGGTAGTAGAGCCGCAGCCAGCGCAGCCCAGGTACGGCAGCAACCTCGTCGATCAGTGTCCGCAGACCGCCTTTGTCGCCGACGTCTCGGCCGTAGGCGGCCAGATCCTGAGCCACCAAGACGATCTCTCTGACGCCTGATTCCACCAGACCTGCGACTTCGGCAACGATGTTCTCCCGAGATCGGGACCGCTGCTTGCCGCGGAACTGGGGAATGGCGCAGAACGTACAGAGTTTGTCGCAGCCCTCTGCCACCTTCACATAGGCGTAGGGCGTGGCTGGTGTTGGCCGCCGTGTCTCGTACAGGATGTCCATTGCCGACTTCTGCAGGGGCCGGATCTGCAGTGGCTGCCACTCTGTGAGTTGGTCGAGCCGACTGACGAGCTCGGGATAGCGGTCGAGCCCAATGACGGCATCGGCTTCCGGCAAGGCCTCGATCAGCTCTTGTTCATAGCGCTGTGCCATGCACCCCAGCACAACCAGCTTGGCGTCCGTTCGTTTGGTGTCGGCCAGCTCCAGCACAGCGTCTACTGACTCGCGCCTTGCCGGCTCGATGAACGCACATGTATTGACCATCACGACGTCCGCGGTCTCCGGCGAAGCCGCGTCTTCGTATCCGGCGGCGTGGAGGACACCGGTCACCTTGTCGGAGTCGACTTGATTCTTGGCGCAGCCCAGCGTCGTCAGCCACACCTTGGGGGTTGATGCAGACACCCGGGCGAGTCTAAGCGGAGCCGGTCTCCCAACTGCCGACCTCAAACGAGATTGCGGTAGTTACCCCGGAAGTAGACCAGCGGATCCTTGATATCCGACATCTCGAGCTTGTCGATACGTCCTTCGGCGACGATGAAGAAGGTCTCCTCGTCTCCACCCTCGAAGGTGCAGTAGGCGCGGGTCTTGACATCGGTCAGCACCGGACCCCACTCGGTCTGCTCGACGGCGACGTTGGCAAAACGACCACCCGGGCTAGGCCGGAGGCCGGCGAAGATGTCGGCGAGGGCGTGGTCGCCCCCCTCCAACACGTGGACGACGAACTTGCCGGTCTCCTCGAGGCCGTAGAAGAGGTCGGTCGTCGATCCGAGGAGGAAGTAGATCGCGGACGGATCTCCCTCGGCCACCACCAGGGACGAGACCGTCAGCCCGGTGCGATGGTCACCTGAACCCGAGGTGATGATCGTTACCGGGGCTGCCAAACGGCCTCGAAAGCGGCGCGCCGGGTCCCTTTTGTCATGAGGGGTTTCGAACGGATGCTCCTCGTGAACACCGCCTTGATCCGTCATCGCATGCACCTCCGTTAGGCCGTTGTGGACCGATTGTACGAATCTGACTATCGGGCGTCCACGAATACAACTGAATCAATAAGGCAAGACCCTGAAGGCTGGGTCCCGTTGCTCGAAGACCAGATGCTCGGTATAGCCGGCGGCGCGGGCCGCTCGAGCCAGAGCCGGCGCATCGCGTCCACAATTCGCGGGCTCATGAGCGTCGGACGCCAGAGTTATCGGAACCCCGGCTTCGTTGAACATCGCTAGCAGCGATGGAGCCGGATAGATCTCTCCGATGGGTTTGTGCAGGCCGGAACTCGACACCTCGACGGCGGTCCCACTGGTGGCCGCCGCCCGCACGACCTCTGCGTAGAGGTCGACCGGGGCTTCCGCCGGCACATCACCGTGGACCTTGACAACGTCAACATGGGCCAGGACGTCGACGGTGCCAGAGGCCGCCAATTGCGTTTCGAGGTCGAAGTAGTCCTCGTAGGCCTGGCGCACACCGCGGCGCGCAAACTCGTAGGAAGCATCGCCGTGATCCACTGACCATCCTCCTATCCAATGAATCGCACCGATCAGGAAGTCCCAGGGATAGGGAGCGAGGAACTCCATGACGGCCTCGATGCTGTCCGGCATGAAGTCAACCTCGAGACCGAGCTTGACGGGCAGCCCGCGGTCCTTGGCGTCGACCACCGCCGCCACGTACGCTTCGATAGAGAGTGTGCGATCCTCGGCGATGAACGCCTCGGTCTGCTCGGCGAGGTCACTGCGGGGTTCGCGTGCCCAAAACCGCCCGAGCACAGGCTCCGACTCGACACAACGATAGAGATGCTCGGTGAACCCGACTTCGCTGAGGCCACGCCGGGCTGCCTGTTCGACGTAGGCCTCGATGTAACCGGGTGGGTACTCACCCAGCGGTGGCCCAACCCCTCGGTAAGGCCCGTGATCGTGCAGATGCACGTGATAATCACCCATGGGCAGGAGAGTAACCGGCCCTGAGCGGTGACAACTCCCCCACTTCACAGGAGAGTCGATAAGACCACGGGGACGATTTGCCCCGCTGTCGTTCGATATCTGGCCTCATGACCAGGGGCTCCGCGCGGCGATCAACGCCTCACCGAACGTCGATGCCCCTCTTGGCCAATAGCGCCAGAATTCGTTGGATGCGCGCCTCGATCCGGGAACTGCTCGCCTGCCCTACGGTGGGCCGCGACGCACCTTGGGTGCGCACCATCGGCCGACCACCAGTGTCCACCCGCTGCCTGTTGAGGGCCCGCAGCTGCCAGCGCAGCTCAGCAAGCCTCGCCAATAGGTCTTGAGTAGAGCACTCCTCGTCGATCTGCTCGGCGAGACGCGCGGCGCGCGTATGGAGTTCTTCTTGACGGGCAAGAAGGGCGTACTTCTGTGCCTCGGCATCCTTCGAAAGCGATACGAGTTGGTGCTGCACCTCAGCGAGTTCGCGAAGGATCGAACTCATTCCACCTACCATCGACGCTCCTTCCACTTGAAGCACCAAGCACAGTGTCAGGGGCATTGGCTCCTAAGTCAATAGCAAACGCACAGAAGCGACAATTGCGGCAGCCACCAGCACCCACCGGATCCAGGCAGCCCCCTTCAAGATCGCAAGCCGGGCTCCGATCCATGCCCCGGTCATCTGGCCTATCGACAGCACGAGCCCTACTTGCAAGTCAACCTGAGAAGCGTTGGCGAAGAGCACCAGCGCCACAGGTGTGTAGGCCAAGATCAGCACGACCTTGGCGGCATTGCCACTGACCAGGTCCAAGCCGGATCCCAAGACCAGACCGATCAGCAATAGAAACCCAACCCCCGCTTGGACGGATCCCCCATAGAAGCCGATTCCGAAGAAGGCGAGGGTACGCCATGGCTCGTTGATTTCTCGTTCCTTCCCCTCGACCCAGCGCGATGGGCGAAGCAGAACTGATGCCGCCACAAAGACGAGGACGACGGCAAACACCCGCTTCAGCAGGTCGGCCGGCATCTGGGTGGCTACCCATGCTCCCACCGCAGCACCGGCCACGGTTGGGACAACGAGTTTGCTCACCCGAGACCACGGGATCGCTTCACCTTTGTGGAACCTGAGCGCGGCCGAGGCGTTCGCGAGCAGGATTGCGATTCGATTGGTCCCATTGGCGACGTTGACGCCGACGATCTCGGTCATTATTGGGATGGTGATGGCAGAGCCGCCGCCCGCCAACACATTGATGAAGCCTGCCGCCAGTCCGCCCACCAGAAGTAGGGCAATCTCGATCGCGCTCACCGGCGGCAGCCTAACCGTGACGGCAGGTGCCTCTCAGCTCACTAGACCGACAGCGCGCCAGCCATACACGTCATCGACGAAGCCCATCTCCGTTGCATCCAGCAGTTGAGCGCGGGTGAACGCCTGTGCTCGCAGAACACCTCGCTCCAGCAGGCGGTCGCGATAGGCCGACGGCGCCGCGCCGCTCTCGCGCGGCGGGGTCAACCATTCATCGCCGATGCGCACCACCACACTCCCGCCTATCGCCCCGGCGACTTCATCTCGCTCGTTGCAGTAGATGACTGTGGTCACGTGCGGGTGTTGCCGCAGCAAGGCATCGGCAAGCCTCGTGTTCGTTGTGTTGTGGAACAGGTAGACGTTCTCGCTAGAGACACGGTCCTCAGCAATAGCCGCCGCCAGCAAATCGACTCCTCCGGGTCCTTCCTGCCAGGGTGGAGCCGGCATGATCTCGGTGGAGACAACCCCGTCCCGGTCGACCAGGAGAGTGATGACGGTGGGCTCGACACATTGCGCAACAGCTGCTGCGAGTGCCGCTTCTAGCCCTTCTCTGCTCACCTCGTAGCCGAAGTAGCGCGCTGAGGCGAGGATGGCAGCGGTCTTGCGCCCGGTGTCGTCGGCGATCCTGCCATCGCAACGGATCTGCTCTATCAGCTGGAACTCGGGTCGCCGGTCAACCAAGACCTTGGCCTTGAGACGAGCCTCCTCGTAGGCGGCCACGGCCTCGGAACGTGTCGTGATCGGCGTACCGACACCAAACTCGGCGACACCTTCTTCTTGATCAATGACAACCGTGCGTACGGCGGTATTGAACGACGCATCGAAGTGCCCGGGTGCTGTTGGTTCCAGGAACCCGATAGCACCGCAATACGCACCTCGCGGAGAATCCTCAGTTGCTACCACGAGTTCCATCGCCTCGACCCTGGGCACACCGGTGACCGATGGCGGCGGAAAGATCGCTCCAAAGATGTCCACCAAGCTCGTCTCGTTCGCCACCCGAACCTTGATCTCGGCCGCCAGATGCCACAACGTCTCCAGACGCTCCACCGTGTAGCGCTCGGGAGTTGCCGGCAGCGGATCCCCGAGCCGGGCGAGCTCCGCCTCCATTTCCTTCACGACCATCCGATTGGTATAGCTCTCCTCCCCTTGGAAGCGGAGAAGCTCTGCCAGATGTAGATCCTCATCGAGCCAGCGCCCCCGCCGCATCGAAGCGAGAACCGGCGTCGCGGCGACGATGTCTCCCGTCTTACGGAAGAACCCTGCGGGCGACGCGCTCACGAGGTGGAATCTCCCCGCGCTGAGGCACGCCGCATGCTGGCCGCGCTGCGACAACATCAGATCCTGGTACAGGGCAGTCGGATCTCCCCCGAAGGCTGCATGAAGGCGGAAGGTGTGGGTGATCCGGGCGACCTCGCCGGCCATTATCGCCCTCCCGATCGTGGCGAGGTCGGAGCTGTACTCACGCTGTGATGAGTCTGCTGTCCAGCCCGAGACGTTGTAATCCCCTGCCGGGAAGTACACCGACTCGATGGCACCGAGCTCCACACGACGCTCAAACGCCTGGAATCGGAGCAGCGGCAACTCCCGCATCGGGTCGCGTAACCCGGACGGTCGCACCGAGAGCAAGGGGTTGAACGCGGGAGCGGCCTCATAAGAGACATGCCCCGCGACCCACATCCCCTGCCGAGCAGCTTGCTCAGCTTGGAGCAGTGCGGGGACAACATCGTCGAGCCGCCGAGCAACGATCTCAGTGGTAGGTGCAAGCAAGCCGAAGGAGCCGGAGCCCCCCGGAGACAAATCGTCGAATCGCACGCACGGGATGTCCACCGATTAAAACCTACCGATCAAACGGCCGAGGTGGACCGGTATCCGGGTCAGCCAACCAACATCTGGTCGAGCTCTTCGACGGTCATCAGAACCTCGCGCGCCTTGGAGCCTTCTGAGGGACCAACCACGCCCTTCATCTCGAGGATGTCCATCACCCTGCCGGCTCGAGCAAAACCGATACGAAGCTTGCGTTGGAGCATCGAAGTCGACCCGAGTTGCGATCTCACTACCAGCTCCATTGCCTGACGCATCAGCTCCGGGTCTTCCCCGTCGAACTCCTCCTCGACCTCGGCTGCGGCCTGAGCGAGTTCGAAGACCTCCTCGTCCCGATACTCGGCCTTGCCTTGCTGTCGCACCCAATCGACGACAGCATGGACCTCAGACTCGGTGACAAAGGCTCCCTGAATCCTCTCCGGCTTCGGATCGCGCGCAGTGACAACGAGCATGTCGCCGAGACCTACGAGCTTCTCAGCTCCGCCAGAGTCGATGATCACCCGCGAGTCCGTCTGCGAGGCCACCGCAAAAGCGAGGCGTGACGGCACATTCGCCTTGATAACGCCGGTGATGACGTTCACCGACGGACGCTGTGTGGCGAGAACAAGGTGAATTCCGACGGCGCGCGCCATCTGGGCTATTCGCACGATCGAATCCTCCACCGCACGTCCTGCCACCATCATCAGGTCGTTGAGCTCATCAACGATCACAACGATGTAGGGGAAGCGGTCGAACATCTCCTCGTCCAGCCCACCGGCGTCCCATTTCTCGCGATAGCTCGTGATGTCGCGCACTCCGGCATCCGCCAGCAAGTCGTAGCGCCGATCCATCTCAGCGACCGCCCATTTCAGCGCATCTGCAGCCTTCTTCGGGTTGGTGATCACACGGGTCAACAGGTGGGGGATGTCGTTGTACTGACCGAGTTCGACTCGCTTGGGATCGACAAGGATCATTCGAATTTCCTCTGGGGTGGCGCGCATCAGCAACGATGTCACCACCGTATTGATGCATGACGACTTGCCGGCGCCGGTTGCTCCGGCAATGAGGACATGCGGCAACTCGTCGAGATGGAGCATGCGAGCGCGGCCGCTCACATCCTTACCAAGCCCCACCGCCAGCGGATTGATTGTGTGGCCGGCGACATCGCTGCCCAAGATCTCACCAAGGGTGACCAGATCGCGGTGCGAGTTGGGGACTTCGATGCCGATCGCGGATCTGCCCGGAATGGGAGCCAGGATTCGAACGTCGGCTGAAGCCATTGCGTAGGCAATATCCGTGGCGAGGCCGGTCACCCGCGATACCTTCACCCCAGGGGCCAATTCGACCTCGTAGCGGGTAACCGTGGGACCGGGGACGATGCGGGTGAGCCGCGCATCAACACCATGCTGGGTCAAGGTTTGCTGAAGTTCATAGCCCGCCTGCTCCAACGCCCGTCGGTTCTGACCGTTGGCAGCCCCGACTTGGAGTATCTCGAGAGGTGGGAGGCGATACTTCGCCTCACCTGCCGGTTGTGGAGCAGGGCGCTTTGACTGCTTGGGCTTTGTCTTCTGGGGAGCGCTCTTCTTGGCTTTGCTCTCGGGAGGTGATGCCGGCTGCGCCGGCCGTGGCGGCATCATCTCGATTGGCTCCGGGACCGGCGTCGCCGCAGCCTTTGTCCGCCGCCGGGTGAGGAACGCCTTGGTGCGGCGGAATATGGCGGCAATGCTCAGACCTACGTCGCGAATTGTGGCCTTGGTCAGGATCAGCGAAGAAACGGCGGTGATGGCCACTAGAACCACGAACGCCCCCCAGAAGCCGATCATCCGCCGCAGCGGGAAGGCGATCAGGGAGCCGACAGCGCCACCTCGCTCCACCACGAGATCGACAGACTCGGCGAGCGATACCGTGCCGGTGAGGAGATGGAAGAGCGCCATCGAGCCGACAAAGAGCACCGTCAGACCCAGCGTGATCCGACCGTAGTCGGCACGCGGCATGGTTGAGATCATCGCAAAGCCGATGACCGCAAATACCCAGGGCAGGAAGAACGCCCATAGGCCGAAGACGAATCGAATGCCGGTAGCCATCCACGACCCAACCGGGCCGGCTAGGCCAAAGAAGGAGAGCATCATGACGGCGCCAACAATGATCAGCGCAACTCCCCAGACATCGTCGGTGTGACGCCCAAGGCGGGTGCGCATCCTCGCCTTCATCCCCTTCAGCGCGTCGGTGATGCTGGCTCGCTGGCGCCGTTTCTGTTGTGGCTTTTTCGCCGTCTTCCGCCCAGAAGCCCCACGGGTCTTGGTCCGTGTTGCCATGGGTCGTCCAATATACAGGTGATGCTGAGTAGTACCAACAACCGACTGCGCGATGATCCGCGCGCTCCGCGCGATTGTGGGTTCAGCCGACCGCTGTGCGTGCCGATAGAGAGAACCATATGGAAGCCAAACCCCAGCGCGGGTTGTGAAGGGAGCCGCAAAGGCTGTGAGTGTGCCACTCCCAACTGTCTCGGAAAACCAGGAAGGCGGATCCGAACCGTCGGAGGACGCCTCGGTTGCTCAAGCCAAGCACGAAGCAGCCGAGATCATCGAGCGCGCCCGCCGCCAGGCAGAGGAGATCGTGGCCGCATCCCAATCCGAGGGCAGCGCACCCTCGCCACTTGCCGCACTTGGCGACAACGCTGAAGAGATCATTGGGCAAGTTCGCAAACTGATCAAGAAGCAGCGCCAGCTCCAGGACGAACGCCAGGAAATGCAGGAAGAGATCACTGCGTTGAAGGCTGAGCGGGACGAACTCGTGCAACGCCTCACCGATGCTGTCGAGCGCATGGAAGAACTAGCGCAGATGGCCGAGGAGGCGCAGTCGGCACCCCCGAGCGCTCCTCCTCCACCACCTATCGACACCGAACCAAGGCGCGAGGACACGTCGCTTGCGGCGCGACTCGAAGCCGCAGAGCGCGAGGAAAGGGAGCGGGCGGCGCGCGAAGCGGGTGACGAGTACGACGAATCAGCACCCGGTCCGATGCGCACCTTCAGCGATGACCCCGACGAGATCGACGAGGACATCGCTACCCGGTTCCGCGCGAGCGGCGAAGGCGGGTCGTTCTACAGCCGGCATTCCGCCAAGCTTCCCCGCCTCGAAGGTGACGGCGGCCGGTCGACGTTGAGCGTCATTGGCGACATGCGACCCGACCCTGATCCCAAGGGGCGCAAGGGCCGCCGCCGCAAGGGCAAGTAATTCCCGATCGACCGGCAACGTTCGATTCCCTCGGTCCAGTTGCGATCTGAGTTTGATGCGCACCAGGCCCGAGTTTGATCTCATCGAACTCGAAGCCGATGTCATAGGCGAAGGCCGCGGCCCCGGTCTTCGATTGCATCGAAATCGAAGCCAACTTCGCTGGCCTAGACCTCGATCACAACCGGGATCACTACGGGCCGACTGTTCAACTGCTTCTTTACCGACCGGCTGGCTGTGTTGCGGACCCGGCGGCGCACGGTGTCCAGATCGGCGGGGAAATCCAGGTCTGCGACTGCGCTTGCAACCGCCTCTGCGACAAACTTGTGGATCGTCTCAGCGTCGTCGCGTACGCCGTGGCTGTCTACATCGGGCCCGATCACGAGGTCACCGCGGCCTATGTCGACGCCAAGGGTGACGATGAGAACGCCATCGTCGGCCAGATGCCGCCGGTCGCGCAGTACATCCTCCACGTCACCGATGTCGACCCCGTCGAGGTAGACATAGCCGGCCGCGATCGCAGCCCGTTCGACCCGAAGTTCGCCATCCTCCAAAACGACGACGTCGCCGTCGACGCAAACCTCTACCTCGTCAACTCCCACAGCGTGGGCCAGCTTGGCGTTGGCATGGAGATGGCGGCGCTCGCCATGGACTGGGACAAACGCCTGCGGCTGCACGACGTTGATGAAGGTCTTGATCTCTTCCTGGGCGGCATGACCCGACACGTGCACATGGGTATTGCGACCGTGATACACATCCGCTCCGGTCGCAATCAGGTTGTTGATGACTCGGGATACCTTGGTTTCGTTTCCCGGTATGGGCGTCGCCGAGATGATCACGGTGTCCCCGGCATCGAGCTTGATCTGGCGATGTTGCCCTGAGGCCATCAGCGACAGCGCGGCGAATGGTTCGCCCTGGCTGCCGGTGCAGATGATCGCAGTGTTTTCGGGTTCGAGATTGGAGAGTTCGTCGAGCTCCAGCCGGTCCTCGGCTGGGAAATCGAGCAGTCCCAGCTCTCGGGCAACGTCGGTATTGCGCAGCATCGTACGCCCCAGGAATGCGAATTTGCGGTTCCCGGCCACGACAGCATCGAGGACTTGTTGCACTCGGTGGATGTGGGACGCAAAACAGGCCAGGATGACCCGTCCTTTCGCTCGACCGACGAGCTCGCGAATCTCCCGACCCACCGTGGCCTCAGATTCGACAAAGCCGGGAACCTCTGCGTTGGTGGAATCCGCCAGCAAGAGACGAACTCCCCGACGCGCAAATCCGGCAAACGTGCCGAGGTCGGTCGGCTCACCGTCAATTGGTGTTGGATCGAGCTTGTAGTCGCCCGAGTGCACCAGCAAACCTTCAGGGGTGTCGAAGACGACGCCCGTAGCTTGCGGCACGCTGTGCGCCACCCGGACAAATGTGAATCGGAAGGGGCCTTCCTCCACCCATTCGT
>JASJEG010000102.1 GCA_030064765.1 Acidimicrobiia bacterium
GTCCTCTTCCCCATCGACATACACCTGGAGGAAGGCGGCACCGGTTACGACGTGGTTGTTGGTAACGGCCAGCCCGTCGGAGCTGATGAAGAACCCACTGCCGGATCCTGCTGCGTTGTACTGCTGACCGAATTCCGGGTCGGCGAAGCTGCCCTCGGCCACGATCCGCACGATTGCGCCACGCACGTCTTGGAGACTGTTCACCGCTCCCGATGTGTCAGCCGCAGTCGTAGCCACCGTCGTTTCCGTTGCGGCTTCTGTCGTCGTAGTCACATCGGCGAATGACTCGGTGGGTCCCGAGTCGCCGCTGCATGCGGCAAGTACGAGTAACAGAGCAAGAACGAGGTTCCCAACCCGGCTGGCCTTCATGACTGCTCTCTCTCTTCAGGTGAGTCGAGGCAAGGATGCGGGCGCCGCACCACGCCTCACACGGTCTATCGACTCGCAACTTACGTTCCCAAAGGACAAAAGGCCAGCACCCACTAACTACAGGAATACGCGCATACTGCCGAAACCATTCGAACACCCATAGCGCTACGAGTCGGAGATCGACCGGATGAATCGAAGCTTGGCCACCTTGTCGTTGACGCTCGCCGTCGCTGCGTCCTTCGTGTTGTCGGTTGGCGGATCCGCCAACGCCACTCCCACTGTCTATCTGGAGGAGACCTACGAGGCAGCGCCCACCGAGTGGACGAGCACTTGGTACGACGCGGACATCGGCCCGCGTAACCGCGTCACTCAGATCGGTGACGGATCAGACGGGAGCGCCATCAAGGTTTCGATCCCGGCGTCTTCTCACTTCGGCTCCGCCATGCACTGGCAATTCGCCGACCAAGGGATACCCGAGCCGGACGAGCTCTACTTCCGGTACCACTTGCGAATTCCCGATGGTTTCGTCAATCACGGGCGGGGCAAGCTCCCCGGCCCGGCCGGCCTCTACACGGGTTCGGCACGCAACAACATCAAACCAACCGATGCCTCGCCCGGCTGGTCGGCACGCATGTTCTTCTCCCCCACCTACACCGACCGTGATTCGGACCACACCCAACTCGGCTTCTACGTCTATCACCGCGACCAGGCAGACAACAACGGCGATCTCGTCCTCTGGGATCCCCAGCCTGGTGTCCTCCGTCACGGGGCCTGGTACTGCGTTGAAGGTCATGTAGCAATGAACACACCGGGACAAGCGAACGGTCTCCTCGAGGGCTGGGTGGATGAGAACCTCGCCTTCTACCAAGACGATTTCAGATTCCGCGGCACCGGCGACGCCGGGATCGACATCAAGAGCTTCTGGTTCGACGTGTATTACGGCGGAAACGGTACGGCACCCGGCGGCCTGTCATTCGACTTCGATTCCCTGGTCCTCAGCAGCGAACGTATTGGCTGCGGCGCCAGCCCAACCGGCGGTTTCCGCGACACCGGCGACAGCGTCCACAAGGACAACATCACCAAGCTGGCGCATGCTGGGATTACTCGGGGATGCAACCCACCACTCAACGACCTCTTCTGTCCCGACCGCTCGGTGACGCGAGGACAGATGGCCGCCTTCCTGGTCAGGGCCCTCAACCTTCCCGCAGCACCCACCGACTACTTCACCGACGACGCAGATTCGGTGTTCCAGGCCGACATCAATGCGCTGGCTGCGTCGGGAATCACTCGCGGCTGCAGTCCAACCGAGTTCTGCCCGGAAAAGTCAGTCACCCGCGGTCAGATGGCGGCGTTCTTGGACCGAGCCCTCGATCTCCCGGCTGCGCCCCCAGATCAGTTCACCGACGATGATGAATCGATATTCGAGGATTCGATAGATCGGCTGGCAGCGGCAGGAGTGACCGCCGGATGCAACCCGCCGTCGAACACCAACTACTGCCCCGACCGGAGCGTCACCCGAGCTCAAATGGGATCGTTCCTCAGCCGAGCCCTCGATCTCCCCAGCCCACCGCCTCCACCACCGGGATACATTGCCCCGACAATCCCGGACGGATTCGACGCCGTGGTTCCGGTCGGCTGGTCTATCCAAGAGGTCGCGGACTCACAGCCGACCGGTGCCCGTATTCTCGTCCGCAGCGGCACCCACTTGCGCCAGCAGGTGTACCCCAAGGCCGGACAGGAGTTCATCGCCGAACCCGGCACAATCCTCGACGGCTTGGGAGAGACCGCATTTGCCTTCGCCGGCAACGTCGACAACGTCACCGTTGATGGGTTTGAGATCAAGCACTACACCTCAGGCTTCAACAAGGGAGCGATCCACGTACAGGGATCCGGCTGGGAAATCCGCAACTCTGAGGTTCACAACAACCCGTACGTGGGAGTGTCCATCCGGGGTGGTTCGATCATCTCAAACAGCCATATCCATCACAACGACCAGCTTGGAATCCTCGTCGACGGAGGCTCTGGAGCGACCGTCGATGGAAACGAGATTGCCCACAACAACGATGACCAGACGAGCGGTGACTTCTACTTCGCAGGCGCCAAGTTCCTGGCGACGAGCAATCTCAGCGTCACTAACAACCATGTCCACCACAACCATGGGTTCGGTCTCTGGACCTACGAAGACAACATCGGCGCTCGGTTCGATGGCAACACCATCGAGGCCAACTACTGGGCCGGGATCCATCACGAGCGCAGCTATGCGGTGACCATCAACGACAACGTGTTTCGCAACAACGGAACCAAGGGATTCGTCGGACCCGGCAGCACGACGAAGTACGGGGCCGTCCGAGTCCGAGGACCCAATGCAACGATCACCGGGAATCTCTTCGATCACAACTTCAACGCAGTTGCGGTGATTGGGAGCGGCCTTGACAGCGCCACCGGGCAACACGGACCACTCCAGGCCGTTGGGACGGTCATGACCGACAACACCATCATCGAGTCGGGCTACACCGGAATCGTCACCAACGGGAGCGACGCGGTGTTCACAACGGCAACGATCGATCGCAACGACTACGTGTATGCAGACACCGCTGGGAGGTACTGGCTGTGGCAAGGTTGGATCGACTTTGCTGATTGGCAGAGCAATGGCCTCGATGTGAACGGAAGCCTCTCTCCGCTCTGAGTCAATCCGCTACGACGACCTGCACCGGCCCGGGCGGCCGTTGCGGTGTGCCCAGCTGGGGGAACTCAGGGTCGTCTTCCCAGCCGTACTTGAGAGCCAGGTTCTCGTAATCGCGCCGGTAGATGATCCGACACCGGATCTCCGGATAGAGGGCCTTCATCAACCGCAGTTTGCGGTTCTTGCGGGTGCAAAGAGCCTGCTTGAGGACGGTGAGTTCGATGTACTCACCTGTGTCCGGCAGGTAGAAGTCCGGGGTGAAGAATTCCACCGGGTTGCCTTCGTCGTCAAAGGCAATTGGGAATCTGTGCGGTTCGTGTTCCCACTCGATCCCATAGCTGTCGAGCAGCGAGGCGAAGTGCTGCTCGGTGGAGTTGGCCCACGCGGGTTGGGTTTGCTGGACCACTCCGGCTTTGGTATTGCCAGCCCTTTCGGCCACAGCCGCTCCAATGCAGACGCTGTGGCCTTACTGTCGGCCGAACCAGCCCGGTTTGTAGCGGGCTAGCCCTTCTTCTTGACCTTGACGACACCGACAGGATCAGCGATACCGATGTGGCCGTCGTCCCATTGCACCTCATAGGCATGGCCCTTCATGCCGATGATCTTGCCTTCCGGTGCGGGTTGGCCAACCTTCTTAGTCATCTTGCGGACCCTGGTGCCCGGGCGCAGCATCAACAACCTCCTCCTTGTCTCCTTCGCACCCAAGGATATTTGCTCACAGCAGGGCGCGGGACGGGTCAAAGGTCCCATATGGGTGCCATCGGTCGACCGGGGCGACCGCCCCCGCTCTGTTCTTGCGGATCTGGCGGCGGATATCTGCCGTGATGTCCGCAAGAACGGGGAGAAACACCGCTCGATTCCCACCGCTGACATGAAGACGACCCCGCCAGCCTTGGTGGGGTCGCTCTTCATCTTGGTGGAGGTGGGGGGAATCGAACCCCCGTCCTATGAGGTTTCAGCGCCGGCATCTCCGAGCGCAGCCGACAGCGAGCTTTCGGGCCAAGGGACTCTGTCGGCCAGTTTCCCAAGGCCCTAGTCAGTTAGATCTTGACCCACCGGTCCTGACATCCCAGGTGGGAGCACCCTGCATTGCGTTGCCCGATTCCGGCGGGGCAGGGACCCCCCGGGCGGACAGGCCGCTAATTAGGCAGCCAGTGCCAGTTCGTTGTCGGCACGTATTTGGTTCCCGGCCATTTAACGAGGACTCCGGGGTTCCTCGGCTCGCTTCCGACACCTCAACCCTCACAGTCGAAACCGTGTCACCCCCAAGATTGGAGCACGGGCATGTGTCCGTGTCATCAGAATACTCCAGTTGTCGACACGAGAGGCAAAGACATAACCAGGGTGTCTGTCACCACATTCCCATCGATAGTCGCCTGCCCGTCATTTTTGGCTCGCCATATACCCACGCCAAGGCCATACTTCAGCCATGGAACAAACACCCCCACAGCTGATCAACGACGACTCGGGCACCCCCGACTCTCCACCATCCGTTCCCCTGGAGCGGCGGGTCGACCTGGGCAGGACGCTGCTGGGGCTCATTGTTGTGTTGCTGGTCGTAGTGCTCGCCCTTCAGGTGGTTCAGCTGCGCCGGCTCGATACAACTCGGGAAGAGGTGGTTGCACTCACGGAGGATGTGACCGACCTGAAGCCACTCCGTCGGGACGTCGACATACTCGGCGACCAGGTTGCGGCCCTCGACGGCCAGATCCAGGCAGCCGTTGCTGCGTCCGGGGCATCCCCGGCGGCCATTCCGACTCAGGCCGCCGATGGCAGCCTCCCGCCATTTACGGACAGTGCCAATGATGCCGCAGTCATGGGCCAAATGACCCACGCCACCCTCAACGGCACCGACTACTACACGAATTCCGAATACACCTGGAGTCCCGATGACGGTAAGGCTCGGGTCTGGCTCATCTGGGCTCATTGGTGCCCGTATTGCCAGTCCGAGTTGCCGGACCTCGATGGCTGGTGGACCGACAATAACTCCAGGTTCCCCAATGTTGAGCTGGTGACGATCAGCACAGCCATCGATGACAGCCGCTCCAATCCACTCATCCCGTACCTGGACACAGAGCAGTTCCCATTCCCGGTGGTTGTCGATGAGTCAGGGGCCCTCTCGGATAAGTTCGGAACAACCGCGTTCCCGTTCTGGGTGGTAACCGACCAAACCGGCACGGTTGTGCTCCGGGTTGCTGGAGCATTGGGGATCGAGAGTGTGGACCAGATCTTTGCGCAATTGGAGACGATGGCTTCGGAGACCTAGCGCCCCCGCCGCTTAGCCCTCTCCATCTCCCGTCGCTCCATCCGCTCCCTGATCTTCTGCCGTTTGTCGTAGGCGCGCCGACCCTTGACCAACGCCAACTCGACCTTGGCTTTGCCTTCTTTGAAGTAGATCTGGAGCGGGACCAGCGTCAGCCCAACCTCGTTGACTTTGCCGGTCAGCCGGTCGATCTCGCGGCGATGCAACAACAGCTTGCGCGAACGCTCTGGCTCGTGGCCGCCACCTGCTGCGAACCCGTATGGGGCGATGTGAGCCCGCTCCAGCCAGATTTCGCCCTCCCGTATGTCGCCATACGCGTCTTTCAGTTGGACTTGGGCATCTCGCAGGCTCTTCACCTCAGAACCGCGCAGGACGATGCCACATTCGAACGTGTCGATGATCTCGTAGTCGTGACGAGCCTTGCGATTGGTGGCAACGACCTTGCGCCCTGCCATCAGATGTAGTCCATTGGATCGACCGGCTTGCCGTTGATGCGTACCTCGAAGTGGAGGTGGGGTCCGGTGGAAAGGCCCGAGGTGCCGATGTAGCCGATGACGTCTGCTGCTGCGACGTCCTGTCCGTAGGACACGTTGAGCCCGGACTGGTGCGCATACAGCGTTGTCATCCCGCCCCCGTGGTCGATGATGATGGTGTTCCCGTAGCCGCCGTAGGGCCCGGCGAGGATGACTCTTCCGGCGCCGCCGGCCTTGATCTCTTGGCCGTACGGAGCATTCATGTCGACACCGGTGTGCATTCGCGTGTAGCCCAGAATCGGGTGCATCCTCATACCGAAACCGGAGGTGATCTGCCCCGGCACTGGGCGCACCAGTATGCCCGGCGCTTCTCCCTCCTTGGAAGCTTCTTCTTCGATGAGGCGTTGCACCCTCGCCTGTTCTTGTTCCAGGCCGTCCAGCTCATCGCTGAACTCGGAAATGGTGGCGTCGATCTGGTCGAGCCTGGCTGCCAAATCAGCCAACTCGGCCGCCACCGCAGCAGCCTGTTCCGCTTGCGCTGCGGCCAACTCTGCCAGATCTGCCTCGACATCTTGCAGAACTGCAACTTGGCCGGCTACTTGGTCTTCCTCCTGTTGAATACGGACCTGCTGCCGCTCCTCCTGGGTCTGCAACGACTCGTAGGCAAGGATGGCTCGATCGTTCTCCGCAGCTAGCAGGGACAGGTATTGGAGCCCTACGTAGACGCTGGTGACGGAGCTGGCCGACAATGTGATCGACTCCCGACCGTCGGTGCTGCCGACATAGGCTGCCCGCACCCACTCCTGTGCTTCCTCGCGTGATTCGTCAAGTCTGTTCCGAGTTTCCGCCAGGTGCTGATAGGACTGTTGTAGTTGACTCCTGAGGTCCGTGAGCGCTCCCTGTCGCTGCTTGCGTTCCTCCTCCGTGGCGGCGAGATCGGTCTCGGTTGAGGCCAATTCCGCCTGCCGCAGTGCCAGAGCATCCCGCGTCGTCAGGATGTCGGTGACGACGCTGGTCCGGGAGGCACTGGCGGCAGCAATCTCACCGGTAATCGAGTCGATCCTTCGGTTGATATTCTCGAGATCATCGTTGAGGTCGAATGCCCCCGCCGTCGTTGCCGGAAGGGCCACAAGAAAGACAGCAACGACAACGAGCAGACGCCTCATGTTCGAACGTACTTGTGCACCGCCAGCGAAATCCCGCTCCCAATGATCCCGACTATCGCTCCAAATCCGATCATCAGCAGTCCCCAGCGCAGGAGAAACGCGTTGTCGATAGTCAGGTTGATGAACTCGGGAAGGTCGGCGAGGCGGTCACGCGCCAGGTTGTAGAGGCCGATTCCCGTGGCTACTGCTATGCCCGATCCCAGGACTCCCTCAACGACCCCTTCAATCAGGAATGGGGTGCGCACAAACCAGTTGCTGGCCCCGACGAGATGCATGATTTCCAGCTCTTCTCGCCTGGCGTAGATCGCCATGTGAATCGTGTTGGCGATGAGCGCAACTGCGGCGACGCCGAGGGCAATAGCCAGGACCCAGAAGAAGACGCGCAAACCATCTCGGATGGCGGCAATCTGTTGCACCGCCTCGTCGGCGGAGATGACGTCTGACACGCCCGGCGAGTTGGTGAGCCGCTGCTTGATCGTGTCGTAGTCGTTGAGATCGACCGGTCGCACCCGGAGTGATGCCGGGATGATCGACGGGTCGTCCTCGATGATCTGGAGCTGGCGCGGATCGTCCTTGAATAGCACTCGGGCCTCTTCGAGAGCCTCTGCGGGGCTGTAGTAGATGACAGCTTCAACTTCTTCCCAGCTCTCAATCTCGACGCGCAGACCTTCGACGTCACGGAAGTCAGTGCGGATGAAGCCGATTACGCGGACATCCTCTTGCCACCGCTCGGTATTCACTCGGGCGATCTCACCAAAGATGAGAGTCCCGAAAGTCAGGAACAGTGAAACGAACACCGCCAGCACGGCACCAAGGACGACGAGACCATTGCGCCGGATGTTGTTGAACGCTTCGTTGAGGACGTATGCGATTCTCATCAGACGTCACCGCCCGGGTGTTCTTCTGGCGTCGCATCGTCGCCGTCGCCGTCGCCGTCGGTGGCCGCCTCGGTTGGGGCTGTGTCTTCGAGATCGCCCGCCTCGTCCGGGGCATCCGCCTCATCCGGGGCATCCGCCTCGGTTGTGTCCAGCTCGGTGTCTTCGGGTTCGGCCTCCGCCCGAGCCACGTTCGACTGCACACGGATCTCGTAAGCGCCACTGCGCTGATCACGGATTACCTGACCGTCGTCCAGTTGAACCACACGCCGCCGCATGGCATCGACGATCGCATGGTCGTGGGTCGCCATGACCACCGTGGTTCCGGTGCGGTTGATCCTGTCGAGAATCCGCATGATTCCGACAGACGTGGCCGGATCCAGGTTGCCTGTTGGCTCGTCGGCGAGAAGGATCAGCGGCCGGTTCACAAAGGCGCGGGCGATCGAAACTCGCTGCTGCTCGCCGCCCGAGAGCTGGCGTGGCTGCCGGTCCGCCTTGTTGGAAAGGCCAACCAGTTTCAGTACCTGCGGTACCTGAGTACGCACGACATGGCGGGAACGACCCGTCACTTCCAGGGCAAAGGAGACGTTCTCGTAGACCGTCTTGTTGGGCAGAAGCTTGAAGTCCTGGAACACGGTTCCGATCGAGCGGCGAAGGTGAGGTACCTTCCAGGAGGGAAGCGCCGAAGCGTGTTTGCCCGCTACCCAGACCTCGCCGGTGTCCGGCTTTTCCTCACGCATCATGAGACGCAGCAAGGTTGACTTGCCCGAGCCCGATGGGCCGACCAAGAAGACAAACTCACCTTTGGCCACTTCTAGGCCGACTTCACGGACGGCCACGACGCTGTTGTCGTAGACCTTGGTGACATTATGGAGACGGATCATGAAACTCCCTTTGCAGCCGGAGCGCTTCGACTGCAAGAGTCGCTTGTTTCTCCCCTTCTCCGCCGCCGCTGCGGAATGGTAACTACGTGTGGGAGATACGCCAAGGTCTCAAGACGAGTGCCGCTCCGCGGCACGTTGGGTGTTTCCTACCGAAGCGCAGCTCACCCAAGCCTTGCTACTCCTCTTGCTGCGCCCTTCGCCAATGCAGATATGAGTCGATGAACTGGTCGAGATCACCGTCGAGAACGCCGTTGACGTTGCCGACCTCGAGGTCTGTGCGGAGATCC
Organism: Acidimicrobiia bacterium; assembly: GCA_030064765.1. Classification (GTDB taxonomy): domain Bacteria; phylum Actinomycetota; class Acidimicrobiia; order Spongiisociales; family UBA5794; genus JAAETI01. Next base: position 9,001 of record JASJEG010000102.1, read on the forward strand.
TTGACGAGCTGGTAGGGCTGCATGACATATGAGCGGATTTGCCGACCCCACGCCGCTTCCGTCTGCTCACCTCTTATCGAGTCGATCTCGTCGAGACGCTCTTGACGCGCCCTCTCGGCAAGCCGGGCCGCCAGCAGTTGCATCGCCCGGTTCTTGTTCTGCAGCTGCGATCTCTCGTTCTGACAGGCAACGACTACCCCGGTGGGCATGTGGGTGATTCGCACTGCGGAATCGGAGGTATTGACATGTTGTCCTCCGGCTCCTTGCGATCGGTAGGTGTCAATGCGCAGATCTTCAGGGCTGATTTCCACGTCGGTGGCATCTACCTCCGGGATGACGTCGACGCCGGCAAAAGAGGTGTGACGCCGCGCCGCCGAATCGAACGGACTGATCCTGACCAGGCGGTGGACGCCGCGTTCTCCCTCGAATGAACCGTACGCGTGATCACCTTTGATCGTCAGCGTCGCTGATTTGATGCCCGCCTCGTCTCCGGGCTGAATCTCGTCGATCTCGATCTTGAAGGAGGTGCGTTCCAGAAACCGGACGTACATGCGCAGCAGCATCTCGGCCCAGTCCTGCGCATCGACTCCCCCGGCTCCGGCATGCACACTGAGAATGGCTGGACGATCGTCATATTCCCCGAAGTAGAGGCTCTCCCTCTCGAGCAGGCCCAAGTCGCCATCGAGTGCAGTTACCTCGGTGCCCACCTCGGCAACAGTCGCGGCGTCGTCTTCCTCGGTAGCCAGTTCGAGAAGCACCTCTGCATCGTCGATACGTCCCGCCAGGGTGGCAACGTTGTCGAGTATTCCCTCGTAGCGAGCCAGCTTCTGGGTGACCTCCTTGGCGCGGTCCTGGTCATTCCAGAGATCCGGCTCCGATGCGATGCGGCGGAGCTCTACGAGCTCAGCCGCTTTCCCTTCGACGTCAAAGGAACCTCCTGGCGTCGTCGAGGCGTGAGCGCAGCTCCTTCAACAGGGCTCGGGGATCGATCTCATTCATGGCTGTGCGATGGTAGCCGCGGACTCGCCAATGGCGAGTCCGTTGGAGTTCTGCCTTGCAGAACTCGGCCAGCACAGCCCCTCAGGTTGGAGTTTGGCTCCGCCAGCACGGCCCGCTCAGGTTTGAGATTGAGCGAACTCTACGAGCTTGGCCACCAATCGTATCTATTCAACGAACTGCTGCAGCCACTGGGTTGCTTCATCCTCATCGTGAAAGATACGAACCGGAATCAGCAGCGAGTCGATCGCAGCGGGAAACGCGCCCAACGCAGGCTCCATGCTCTCATCTATGAGGATGGCGAGTGCCACAAACGACTTCTCTAGCCTCGCAATCAACATGCGCCACGCGCCCGCTGGGAAGCTGCTTACGTCCCTCGGATCCCACAGCCCCGGGCGGCGAACTCCTCCAATCAGTTGATCCAATCGATCAAACGACTCCTCCACATCTTCCGCGGTGCGGCTCATCTCCGGATTGATGGCCCGCCCAAGAACGATTCCGTCATCGCGCAGGGTGTAGTTCACCGTCTTGGTACTGATCTGTCTCATTGATTCTCGCTATCGGAGCCGACTGGAACGACTCAGTTGGCGTAGTCGCTTGGCTCAACTCAGCCGTGGTTCTCCGGCCCGGAAGGATATTCCGTGAACTGATGCAACCACTGCTCCGCATCTGCCTCTTGCTCGAAGATACGCACTGGTAGTAACAAAGCGTTGACGGCACCGGGGAAGGCCGCAAGTGCGGGAGGTGGATCTGAGGCGACGATGGCCACCGCAGTCAGACGCTGGACGAGACCATGAATCAATCTCTGTAGAGCATCGGCCTCGTACCTCAGCACTTCGTCGGGATACCACAGCGCCGGGGCGAGTTGCCCACCAAGCAGCTCGTCCATGACGGCCAGGTTCCGAGCAACCTCCGGCTCGGTTCGCATGTTGTCAGTTGGCTTCCCACGTCCAACGATTACGCCGTCGTCCCGGAGGGTGAAGGACATCGTGGGCGTCTCGACGCTGTGCATAGCCCCGACTGTACTTCGTGATCGGTGACGCCGTGGGAATAGGTTCGCTACTCGAGAAACTGAGCCAGCCAGTCGAGCGCCTCCGTCTCGTCTCGAAACATGCGAACGGGAAACAGCATTGAATCCATGAGCCCGGGGAAAGCACCCAGAAGGCTCTCGAGCTCATCATTGACGAGAATGGCCAGGGCACTCAACAGATCCGGCAGCCGCTGGATCAGCACCACCCACCCCTCCGGGTAGACACGGGTGAGGGCACGGGGATCCCACAGCCCGGGAGAGAGCTTGCCGCCTGTTAGCTCGGCAAGAGCATCCATGGACTCCGTAACCATCGCCGTGTCACGGTGGATGGGGGTGTCGACATCGCGTCCGACAACTATGCCGTCGTCTCGGAGGGTGTACTCAGTTATCGGAGTTGCCGCAGTCCTCACTGCATCGATGCTACCTGGCGGGATGGCTGGCTAGACACCCTCACCCGTCTCGACGAACTGCAGCAGCCACTCACGTGCGCTCGCCTCATCGTCAAACGAGCGAACCGGAATCAACAGAGCGTTCATGGTCTCTGGGAACGCCCCAAGAAGGTGTGCCTCGTCCGCATCGATCAGGATGCCGATCGCCGCTATCGCGCCGGCTAGCCCTACCCGGTCAACGATCATACGCCAGCCATCCGGCTGCAGCGGAAGCGTTCCAGCTGGATCCCACAGCACCGGTCTTGCCTTGCCGCCAGCAACTGCTTCCAACGCGTCCATCGTCTCTGCGATAAGCGCGGCGTTGCGGGGCGCATCTCGCTGAATGGGATGTGCTTCGAGGATGCCGTCTTCGCAAAGCGTCAAACGACTGAACGGCGTTTCGGCGACATCCATCCCAGTCGGCTTCTCTAGCCCGCCAACGGCTCGGCGCCGGGCTTGCCGTGGCACATCTTGTACTTCTTGCCCGAGCCGCATGGACAGGGCTGGTTGCGGCCGACCTTGTCCTTGACGCGTACCGTCCTCTTCTTCGGAACGGTACCGGAGGTCTGAATCGCGGTGGGTCGTTGTGGCGCTTGCTCCTGCACCACCTTCACGTGATACATGTAGCGCAGCGTGTCCTCTTTAACCGAGTCCACAAGAGCGGCAAACATGTCGTAGCCCTCACGCTGGTATTCGGTCAGCGGATCCTTCTGCGCCATGGCACGCAGACCGATTCCAGACCGGAGGTAGTCCATCTCCGCTAGGTGCTCCCGCCATTTGTTGTCGATGATCGACAGAGTGACCGTTCGCTCCAGCCGACGTAGCACCTCAGGCGTGAGTTCCTCCTCGCGCGCCTTGTAGGCCTTGGCAGCATCGTCGAGGTAGGCCTCGACGGCCTCTTCCGGATCCAGGTCCCCAGGATGCGCAAAGCTCGACCTCTGGATCGAAGGCGTATAGACGGTCGTCAGCCCTTCGAGGAAGCCGTCCCAATCCCATTCTTCCGGATCGATCCCGTCGGTCATCGCCCGTACGTGAGAGTCGATGACCTCCTCCCGCCATAGAGAAATCAGCTCCTCGGTCTCCTGGCCGACAAGGATCTGACTGCGCCACTCGTAGATGATCTTGCGCTGGGTGTTCATCACCTCGTCGTACTTCAAGACGTTCTTGCGGATCTCGAAGTTCTGCGCCTCGACCTGGTTCTGGGCACGCTCGATGGCCTTCGTAACCATCTTGTGCTCGATTGGAACCTCGCGCGGGATCTTGAGGCGGCTCATGATCGACGCGACTCGTTCGTTGGCGAAACGCCGCATCAGGTCATCCTCGAGCGACAGATAGAAGCGAGACTCGCCGGGATCCCCTTGGCGGCCGGAACGTCCTCGCAGCTGATTGTCGATACGCCGCGATTCGTGACGCTCTGTGCCGAGCACATACAGCCCACCGGCGGCCAGCACCTGGTTACGCGCATCTACGGTCTCTTCTGCGTACTCCTCGACCAGTTTTTCGTATTGGGACTTGTAGGAAGGGTCATCCTGGTCGACACCCCGCTTGCGCATCTCGGCGCGCGCCAGCTCAGCTGGATTGCCACCGAGCTTGATGTCGACGCCGCGGCCGGCCATGTTGGTGGCAACCGTTACGGCACCGGGCCGCCCTGCCTGGGCAATGATCTGTGCTTCCCGGGCGTGTTGCTTGGCGTTCAGGACCTCGTGCTTGATACCGCGCCGCTTGAGATGGCCCGCCAAACGTTCCGACTTCTCGATCGACACGGTGCCGACGAGAATCGGCTGCCCGGCGGCGTTGCGCTCCATGATGTCTTCGATCAGTGCGTCGTATTTGGCATCCTCATCGACATATACGAGATCGCCCTCATCAGCTCGGGCGATCGGTCTGTTGGTCGGCACCTCTACGACTTCCAGCTTGTAGATCTCGAAGAACTCCCCGGCTTCCGTGATGGCGGTACCCGTCATTCC
>JASJEG010000096.1 GCA_030064765.1 Acidimicrobiia bacterium
AGCTTCTTGTACTGGCCGAACAGGAATCCGATCTCGCGAGCGCCGACCCCGATGTCGCCGGCGGGCACGTCGGTACGGTCGCCGATGTGGCGCCACAGCTCGTTCATGTACGACTGGCAGAAGCGCATCACCTCGTTGTCGGATTTCCCTTTGGGATCGAAGTCTGATCCGCCCTTACCACCGCCCATCGGCAGTGTTGTCAACGCGTTCTTGAAGATCTGCTCGAAGCCGAGGAACTTGAGGATCCCCAGGTTCACACTGGGATGGAACCGGAGGCCGCCCTTGTAGGGACCGATGGCGCTGTTCATCTCCACTCGGAAACCGCGATTCACCTGGATCTTGCCGGTGTCGTCGACCCATGGCACCCGGAACATGATCACCCTTTCGGGTTCGACCATGCGTTCCAGAACGCTGTTGTCGCGGATATCTGGGTACGCGTCGAGAATTGGATCGATCGATTCGACTACTTCTTGTACCGCTTGGTGGAATTCGGGTTCACCGGGGCTGCGCTGGGCAACCTGTTCCATGAACGCCGAGACAGAATAAGTCACGCCTTACGCCTCCGTCGTGCGGGTTTCGAAAACGCATCTCTCTTCGATATCGGCACACGCCAGCGGACCATTCACTCGAATATGCATCGGTCCCGGCGAGCATGTCGCAACCGATGTGTGAAAGGCTCGAATTGAATCCCAGGAAAGAGAGCACTGGGTACCCATCCCGATACAGCCTATATGTGCGACCGCGATTTGGTAGGGACCGTTGTGCCTTGTTGGGCAGGGCCTTTTGACAGAATGTTCAGGCCTGTCCCGGCGGGACAGGTTCGAGTTCCCGTCCGTCCTGCGGACAGATCCGGGAACTCGGCCGAATCTTCCGCTCTTGCGGACATAGCGGCAAGATATCGCCGTCAGATCCGCAGGAACAGGAGGGGAGGGCGCCTGTCGCGTCCTCCCCGCTGTGTTTAGCGTTCCTCGCGGCGATATACCTGGCCGATGGCGGCCGGCGCCACACTCGGACGGTGGCGGGCTCGGATCGAGATCAGGATCAACACCACGATGGTCAGGATGTAAGGCAGCATGCTCACGATGATCGGATCGATCTCGAAGCCGAGGCAGAGCCCTTCCTGGCCCGGCTGGCACCGGAACGTCTGGAGCCGCGGCTCGAGCGCCAGTAATCCGCCAAACAGCACCGAGCCCACCAACACCCGCCCGGGTCGCCACGCTCCGAAGATGACGAGTGCCACGGCGATCCATCCCCGACCGGCCGTCGACAGTTCCGACCAACCTGGGGCGAGCTTGAGCGTCAGGTAGGCGCCTGCCATTCCTGCAAGGGCACCACCAATCGCCACGGCGATCAAGCGGATCCGAACCACCGGAGTGCCGGCCGCATCCGCAGTTGCCGCGCTCTCTCCGACCGCGCGGAGGCTCAATCCGGCGCGGGTTCGATTGAGCACGAACCAGGTGGCGCCTCCGAGAGCGAGTGCCAGCCAGCTGACCAGTGTCATCGAGAAGATCGTTTCGCCCAGCCACGGGATGTCAGCCAGCGGACCTAGCTCGAAATTAGCGAAGGCGGCGCGCGGGGCTTCGAAGACGAGGTCCTCGCCGAGAAACGCAGCAAGTCCGAGACCGAGGATCGTCAGGGCCAGACCACTCACTACCTGATCGGCACCGATCGCCACCGATACCACTCCGTGGATGGACGCAAAGATCGCCACGACGACGGCAGCGAACACCAGCGCCAGCCACGGGTTCCCCGTCTCCACACCCACCCAGAATGCCGACACACCTCCCATTGCCATCATGCCCTCGACACCGAGGTTCAAGACGCCGGACTTCTCGGCGATCATCTCACCGAGCGCAGCAAGGTAGAGCAGCGTGCCAAACTCGATGACAGAGACGAGGAGACCGATGATTGTCTGTTCGTTCATACGGTTGCCCTCGCGTCTTCATCCTGCCCGGTGGGTTCGGCCGCACCCAAGCCGCCCCGTGTCAGCTTGTACGTGCTGAACACCGCGGCGGAGAGCGCCCCGAAGAGAATGAGTGCCTGGATGATGTCCGAGATCGCCGCCGGCACGCCGAGCGTCTGGATCGCGAGACCACCAACCTGAACGGCGCCGAATGCAACAGCTACTGCGGCGACGCCCGACGGGCGCATCAATGCCAACGCAGCCACGATGATCCCCGCATATCCCCAGCCGTTCGCCACGCCTTCGACGAGCCGGTCTGCGGAGCCGGTCAGCTCGATGCCGCCGGCGAGCCCGGCAATGGCGCCGGATAGCACGAGAACCGTGAGGATCTTTGCCTTCAGCGACACTCCAACATACTTGGCGGCTTCCGCGGACGATCCGGCAATCTTCAGCTCGTATCCCCATCGACTGCGGGACGCGTAGTACCCGAAGATCAGCAGCACGAACGCCGCGATCAGGACGCCGATGTTGGCCCGCGAGAAGAAGTCGGGCAGCCGTGACTGTTCGGGCAGCACGGGGGCGATGGGGAATCCCTGCCCTTCCGGGTCCTTCCACGGACCATTGACCAGATAGCGCACCACTCGGATCGCCACCTCGTTCAGCATGAGCGTCGTGATGATTTCGTTGACACCCAACCGAGCTCGGGCGAGCGCCGGCCCTAGTGCCAGGATCGCACCGCCTGCAATGGCGGCGATGAGCATGGCGGGGATCAGGATCGGACCGGCTAGGTCGGGACCGAGACGGGCGATCCACGCTGCGCCGATTGCGCCGGCGATGATCTGGCCCTCGGCGCCGATGTTCCAGAGACCCATCGTTCCGGCGACGGCCACGGCCAGGCCCGCCAAGCCGAGCGGCACGGCACGGGTGAGCGTGGTCGATAGCGCCCTCCAAGAACCGAACGACGCATCGAACATCTTGGCGTAGGCCTCGAAGGGATCGTTACCGGAGGCGACCAGGAGCACAGCTCCAACCAACAGTGCGATCAACACTCCGGCGGCAAAAGCTGCAACCTGGCCGCCCGGAAGTGGGCGTTCACGGCGAATGAAGCGGTAACCGAACACGCTACGTCTCCTCCACCTTGTGGGCTCCCGCCATCGCTGCCCCAACCTCCTGCCTGGTGGCGACGTCCGGATCGAACTCCCCGACCACTTCACCTTCGTGCATAACGAGGAGCCGATCGCTCAGGGCGAAGAGCTCTTCGAGGTCTTCCGAGATCAGGAGGATGCCGACGCCTTCTGCGGCCTGGCGAACGAGGATCTGCTGGATGGCCGCGACACCTTTCACGTCGAGACCCCGGGTGGGCTGCGCAGCGACGAGGACGGCCGGGTTCACCTCTAGCTCTCTTCCCACTAGCAAGCGTTGCAGATTGCCGCCCGACAAACCGGCGACCGGAGCTTCCATCTTCCCGACCTTCACGTCGTAGTCTTCGACCAGCTTGTCCCCGTAAACGCTGGCGCCGGTCCGATCGATGAGCAGACCCTTCGACAGCGCCCGGTACGCCCGCATGATGGAGTTCTCGACGACGTCCATGCGGGGTGCCAACCCAACGCCCAACCGATCTTCGGGGACGTACGACAGCCCTGCCATGTTGCGTGCCCGCGGCGAAGTCCCCGACACGTCAGTGCCGCTGATCATCACGCTCCCGGACTCGGTGGGGATGAGGCCGGCGATCGCGTCCGCCAACGGACGCTGGCCATTGCCGGCAACGCCAGCAATGCCGACGATCTCGCCGGAGGCGACTGTCAAGGAAACGTCGTCGACGATCGCCCGGTCATGGATGTCTCTAACGACGACATGCTCGACCGCGAGGACCGGCGAGCCGACATCGGTTTCTCGAGTTCGACGCTGCGAGACCTCGGCGGTTTCGCCGACCATCAGCTCGGCGAGGCGCGTGGCATCGAGCTCGCTCACCGGGAGCGATTCGGCAACGGTCTTTCCGCCGCGAAGGACGGTCGCCTCGTCGCAAAATGCCGTCACTTCGTCGAGCTTATGGCTGATGAAGATCAGGCTGCGGCCGTCGGCGGCCATCGCTGCGGTGATGCGGCCGAGCTCCTCGGCCTCGCCGGGGGTGAGCACGGCGGTAGGCTCGTCGAGGATCAACACCCGGGCATCGCGCCACAGTGCCTTGAGGATCTCTACCCGCTGCCGCTCACCCATCGAGAGCTGCCACACTTCGCGTCCGGGCTCCGTTGCCAATCCGAACCGGCTGGCCAGTTCGGCGACTTGGTCCTCGATGGTGCTCTTGGCAATGATCGGGGGACCCGAGCCCAGAACCACGTTCTCCGACACGGTGAACGTCGGGATCAACCGGAACTCCTGGTGGACCATGCCGACGCCGGCGGCGATAGCGTCCGCCGGTTTTGCGAAGTGCTGTTCCACCCCGTCCAGGCTCACGGTGCCCTCGTCCGGCAGATAGACACCGGCCAGGACGTTCATCAGCGTGGTCTTTCCGGCCCCGTTCTCACCGAGGAGGGCGTGGACCGTGCCGGGGCGAACCTTGAGGTTTGCCCCGGCATTGGCAATAACCCCGGGGAACCGTTTCCAGATCCCGGCTAGCTCAACGGCGAGGCCGTTGGCCTCCAATCCGCCGCCTCCCGGATCCACTTAGCCCAGCGATCCCACGACATTGGAGACAAAGAAGTTCATCCCCAGCAGATGGCCGTCGTTGATTGCCTCACCGGGCGTGCCGACGGTTGCTTCCTCGTCGAAGGCATCGGGCCACCCGTTGACTATCACCCCGTCTTCGAAGATGACGGTGCCGTCCTGGGCTGTGATGGTGCCCTGATCCCACACATCGAAGGTGCCGGCGATGATGTCATCCTTGATCTGCTGCATCTCGGCGGCAACCGCTGAGCTGGAGGGGATCTCGATGTCGACGACTCCGTCCGCCATTCCGCCCCACCAGGACTCAGGCGCGAAGTTGCCGTCCTTGGCTGCTTCGATGATGTCCGTGTAGCGGTTCTCCCAATTCCACACCGGAGCAGTCAAGTAAGCATCGACCTGGGCGCTCATGTCGCTGTGATACCCGATGAAGGTTCCGCCGGCATCGGTGATCGCTTGGCCGGGGGCCGTCGAGTCCTGATGCATGGTGAGCACGTCGGCGCCGTTGTCGATGAGTGATTGAGCGAAGTTGCCTTCCACCCCAGGATCGAACCAGGTACTGGTCCAGGCGACCTCCACAACGGCATCTGGATTGGTCCGAGCCACACCAAGGGCGAAGGCATTGATGCCACGGATCACCTCAGGAATCGGGAATGCGGCGACGTAGCCGACCCGGTTAGACGTGGTGGCAGCTCCCGCCGCCATGCCGGCGATATAGCGAGGCTGATACATGCGGCCGAATGTGTTGCCCATGTTGGTGTCGTTCATCAGGTAGCCGGATACGTGCTCGAACATCACCTCCGGGTTGTTGTTGGCAAACTCGAGCATCGAGTCCTGATAGCCGAAGGACGTTCCGACGATCAGGTCAAAGCCGTCATCGATGAACTGCTGGACGGCGTTGTCAAACTCGGCGCCGCCTTCGGGAATCGCATCGACGAATGCCGTCTCGACTCCAGTGTTCTCTTCTGCAGCAAGCCGCCCCTCGTTGTGCATGAAGTTCCAGCCTGCGTCCCCGACCGGGGCCACCATGATGAAGGCTGCCTTGAAGTCGCCGCCTTCGTCATCGCCGCCGCATGCAGCCGCAATCAGCGACAGCGCGAGGACAAAGACTGTGAGCAACCGCCAGTTCTTGAGGTTCATAGATCCTTCTTTCTGCGATTCGTCATCCCGGCCCGCATGCTGGGAGAGATTCGATGGCGCCCCTCCGAGCGCGTCCTTACTTTAGGTAATCGGTTCAAATCGTGCCTATCGGCACCGTTCAACGGTTGTGGCGTCTGCCAGGTTTTTGGGTCTTGCAAAGCGCGTCGATAAGGAGCACGTTGGGGGGTGGAGGTCAGCGCCATGCGCCCCCAGGAACGACTGAGATCTTGCCTGTGGCTGTCTCCCAGGCGAAGAAGCGCTATCTGCGGATTCCTGGTCGGTGCAATGCTCAGCCTGCTTCTCATCGCCGCGCCTCTGTGGCTGGTGGGGAGAGGGCCGACCACTACCACCTTGCGTCCGGGAACCGACGCAACTGCCCTCGCCGCGCTCTCCACCGAGCCGGCGGTCTCGCCCCAATTCGACATCTCGCCATTGCTCGTGGGCCAGTGGACGGGCGAGATCTGTCCCGACGACGGACAACCGATCCCCGTCACCTTTGATTTCTCTCACGATGCGAGCGGTTCCGTCACGTACTCGCTCAGCGCCGGAGGGGAGCTGCTGAGCGCAGGGCTCATCGCCCATGGGGCGTGTGACGTCGACGGCGAGAACATAGCGTTTCACTCGTTCCTCGCCCTTCTCAACGAATGTGACGAAGCGTGCGGGGTCGATCGGCTCTATCACGGACATTTCGAGCAGGGCAGCTTGGTAGGCAACTACCGCGACGAGGTGGGAGACGAGGCATGTTTGTCCTGTGTCGGGGGTGGCACCTGGTGGCTCACCCCCGAGCAGAGCGACATCTAGGCGCTTTGCCTGAGGTCGCGACGGTCGAACAGCCAAACCGCGGCAACGATCAACAGCACAGTCGCACTCGCCAGGATCGCACCGTGGCCCCAATGCATCCCGCTGTTCAGCGGATCGCCGGTCAGGTAGTAGTCAAATGGGGTGAAGGCGGCGATGCCCTCGACCGTGTCGTTCAGGATCGATATCGAGTTGATCAGGTAGGAGACGAGCGCCACGCCGACCGCAGCGAAAACCGCCGCCCGGACTCGGCCGGTTGCGGCACTTGCGGCCAGAGCGAATGCTCCGAACACCGTGCCGATCAGCGACCCCAGCAACGATGCGGCCGCGATGTGCAGCGGGTTCATGCCCAGGCCGCCGAGAAGCGAGCCAATCCAGACTCCCGCCCACGTTGCGACGCCGACGAGCAGTGTGAGCGCAACCATTGCGTAGGCCTTCTCGACCACGACTGTGCGCCGCTTGATCGGGCTAGCGAGAAGGAGACCCATGGTGCGATTGGCCTCTTCGCCTGCGAGGCCACGGGCCCCGATCACGATGGCGACGACCATTGTTGCGATCGGGACCATGAGACCGAACGTCTCGACCTCGTAGAAACCTTCCGGCGTTCCCATCCCCCCGCCCTCGGAGCCAACAAAGGCCCACAGCTCTTCAGGAAGCTGATCGGTGTAATCGAGGAGTACCTGGTCCATCAGCGCATAGAGCGGACCCATCAGTACCCCCATGATGAGGAACATCACATACGCAACGATGATCAGCAGCCCCTGGTGCTCGGATGCTGTCTTGATCCAGATTCGGGAGACCCGCGTTGAGCCGGCAAGCCGATCGACCACCTTCTGGGTCAGTGGGTTGGCACGGAGCCGATCCAGCAGGGTGGTTCCAACGGTCTGACCTTTCAGATCGCGCCGGTTGACTCCTACCAGCGCGGCTCCACCGAGAGCAATCGAGCTCCCCAGGAGAACACCCATATGACCCAGGCTGACACCGTTGTTCATCGGGTCGGCGCCATCGAAGTAGTACCACGGGAAGACCTTGGCGAGGTTCTCCCATCCCTCGATCAGGGGAAAGATGCCAACTGCGATGAAGCCGATGACCATTACGCCAGCAGAGACGCCGGAGGCGAGACCGCGGCTGCCGGTCCAAGCCCCAATGGCCAGCGCCAACATCCCGTAGAAGATGACATTGGCCAAGAGGTGGAGCATGTAGGCCCCGACTTGCATTTCGCCGAGGTTGACGTCGAGCACACCGGACACCGCGTACGCGGCGACAAACAGCCCCACGACGCCGGCTGTGGTTAGGAGCACCATGTTGGCCATCTTGGAGAGCAGCACGTCGGTTCGGCTCTTGGGGTTGCCCAGCAGGATGCCGATCGTCCCGTCCTTCTCCTCGCCGGCGATCGAGGCTGATCCCATCGAGATGGCGAGACCGCCCAAGGTGAATGCTCCGTATAGGCCGGCGAGTACGCCGATGGCAAGGCTTCCGGCGTCCGCGTTGTCGGGGATGTTCATCAACGAGCGGAACGCTTCCGGTAGGTCGTCGTACAAGCTGAAGTCGAAGCTGGAGTAGACCGACATCGCCAGCAGCAGCATCACCACCAGGGCAGCCAGCGCGATCGCCATTACCCGCCACCGGTCACGAACGGTCTTGGTGAAGACGTTGGCAAGCATCAGGCATCCACCTCCTCGTAGTAGGTGAGGAAGATCTCTTCGAGGTCGGCTTCCTGCGTTGAGATGTCGAGGACGTGGAACTGCTCGGTGACCACCTTGAGCAGGGTCTCCATTTGTCCGTCGAACGAGAGCATCACGTGGTGGTTGTCCACCTTGACTCCGCGTACTCCGGGGAGGGGTTCGAAGACGGCGCCGTCGACCGGACCGTCGAAGTAGAGGTTGACGGTACGGATCGCCTTGGAGCGCAGGTCGGCCACACCCTCCACTGCGATCAGGTGCCCGTGCCGGATGATGCCGACCCGGTCGGCGACTCGCTGCACTTCCGAGAGCGTGTGGCTGGAGAGGAATACGGTACGGCCGTCTGACGCGACTTCGCGCATCATCTTCTGGAACTCGCGCTGCACGAGGGGGTCGAGCCCGGAACTGGGCTCATCCATGATCAGGACATCGGGCTTGTTCATGAACGCCTGGATCAAGCCGACTTTCTGGCGGTTGCCGGAGGAGAGATCGCCGACCTTCTTGTCCAAGTCGGCGCCGAGCCGCTCCCGGAGTGACTCGACATAGTCCCAATCCACACCGCCGCGCAGATTGGCGAAGTAGGTGAGCGTGTCCTTGCCCGTGAGATTGGGGTACATGGCAAGGTCGCCGGGGACGTAGCCGATGTGGTTGCGAATCTCCACCGACTGGAGGTGCGTGTCCATGCCGAGGATCGATGCCTTCCCGGATGTTGGACGGATCTCGTCGAGGATCGTCCGAATCATCGTGGTCTTGCCGGCACCGTTAGGGCCTAGGAAACCAAAGACCTCGCCGGGGTGGATGTCCAGGTCCAGGTCTACTAGTGCCTTGACATCTCCGTAGTGCTTGGTGAGACCTTCGGTGTGGATGGCGATCGTCATGCGGATTCCTTCTCGTCGTCTTGCTGCGAGACAAACGCCTCGCGGAATAGTTGGACAGTCTTTTCGGTGAACAGACCCTGGCCGTAGATCTCGAGGATGGGTGCCATGTAGGTCGAGGCCGCTTTCGGGTTCTGGCTGAAGTCAGCAGTGATGTCGACCCCGACGAGCCGCTCCAGGTGCTCGTGCAGCACCAGTGCCCCCAGCGACCATATTGTGAGAATCGCAGCCCGCTCCCACTCGTAGTCGGTCGGCTTGATCATTCCGGTTTCCACACCGGTAGCCACGTACTTCATGGCGTCGGCGACGATTTCGTCGACCAACTCGGCAACGTGGGGCGAACCGTCGACCAGCGTCCTGGCCAGGTACTTGGCGGCTGGGATTTCGCCGACGGTGCGAAACGCGGCCGTCACGTCGAATGCTCCACCGGACGCCATCGCGGTACCTTTGACTTCCCGGATGATCCCGGCGACATACTCGTCGCAGGCAACCCGCAGTTCGTCCTTCGATCCGAAGTGGTGGATGACCAGGCCGGGGGAGACGCCGGCAGTTGTCGCGATCGTTCGCACGCTGGTGCCGGCGACACCGTTGTTGGCAAATTCGGTGATGGCTGCATCCCGAATCCGGGCGATGGTGGTGCGATCGTCGCTTGAACGCATGTTCAATATACTAAACGAACGTTCAAACATTGGCAAGATGTGCTACGGATCGAGACCGACCGCCACGACGACCGTGTCCTCGAGCGCCGCAGCCACTTGCTCCGCTCTTGGTGCTCCGTTCTCGAAGGAGATGGCCAGCGCGCGGGCAATCATGCGTTGGTCGGTGAGGAACTCGGCGAACATTGCGGGTGCGGACTCCTCATCTGCGACGCAGGCGATCCCCGTCCGCTCCTTACCGGCGAGACGGAGCCGGACACGGGGATTCGATCTGACATTGCGCCACCACTGCCGCGACTCATGACACGTGAGGATGACGCGTTCCCCCCGCTGCGAGTAGCTGATCGGCGTCGTATAGCTCTTGCCACTCTTGCGACCGACAAAGGTGAGCAGAGCCGTTGACCGTCCAACTAGTCGCTGCAATCCGGGGGTCCGTAGCATGAGCCGCATCAAGCGGTTCAACCAGCGGGGTGGTGTGCGGCGCGGCTCCGAGGTCATTGCGCCAGGCTATTCCCGGGTCGCCTGGGTCACTAGAGCCGGTGGGCCCCTTTGATCGAGCGGGCGGACGCGGCGACGGCGAAGTCCACGTTGTGAAACCGGCTGGCGGTTGTCGGCGTTTCGTGTGACTCTTGAGCTCGTGGATCGTGATCAGCATCGTCGACTGGCTCGGGAAGCTCGCGATGGGTATGTCAAGGGCCCTGATGCTCCGATCGAGGCCGCCGCCGCTGCGCTTGCCAAGGCGGAGGCCGCCCGGTCGGTCATGTTGGTCGAGGGGATCAGCGATCAGATTGCTCTCGAAACGTTGGCCGGACGCCAAGGGCGAAATCTCGAAGCAGAGCGAATAGTGATCGTGCCGGTTGGGGGTGCCCAGGCGATACCTCGCTACCTCGGCCTCTTCGGCCCGCAAGGGAAGAGCCTTCCCATTACAGGTATGTGTGACGCAGGCGAGGAACTGCTCGTTCGACGTGGCCTGTCGGCTGGCGGCCTTGGCTCACCCCGGAATCGGCTGGAGATGGAGCAACTTGGCTTCTTCGTTTGTGTTGACGACCTCGAACAAGAACTAATCCGGGCCAGTGATCGAGCAGCCATCGAGGCCCTCCTCGAGTCGCAAGGTGACCTCAGCTCATTCCGGACCATGCAGAACCAGCCGGCCTGGCGCGGGCGAGGCTTTGAGGCCCAGTTGCACCGATGGATACGTGCCGGCGCTCGCCGCAACCTCCGCTACGCCCACCTGCTCACCCTCTCACTCCGCCCCGACCGGTTGCCGCGACCCCTCGAAGCGGTATTGGCTGCTACTGGTGCCCAGACCGAGGGGGCCGGTCGCTGATTCGCGTGCCGGCTGTTTCGGCTCCGGCTCACGCGCCCGCAATCAAATCCCCGAGTCCGAGCCCTGCTGTCTTGGCTTCCCAGACTTCGAAGAGGTCCCACATGATCTCCGAGCCCCGATCGCTGTTGGTGAGCACCACCAAGCCTTCGCCTAGTTCAGGAGCGGCAGCCACTGCCGCCGCGAAGCCCGTGTTAGCACCGGTGTGGAAGTGGATGCGGATCCCATTGGCAAGCACTCGGGTTGCGTATCCCAACGCCCACTCGTCGGCGGCTTCCTGTTGTGGGTCGAGCAGGAGCTGGACGGTCTCTGGGCTGAGCACTTCGCGACCTGCGGGCTCTTCGTCGGGACCTGGGAACCCGGCAGCTGCAAACCGCGCCATGTCCGCCACGGTCGAGCGCAGTCCGGCTGCGGCCGCTACCGGATAGTGGAGGAACGCGATCGGATTGCCCGCCCAATCGTGGGGTGTCGCTGAGTCTTCCGGTGGGGATATCTGCGCAAACGAGGTGTGGACCATGTCGAGAGGCTCGAGCACCGTTGTCCGCATGTACTCAGAGAAGGGTCGAGCGGAAACCTCCTCGATCAGCAGCTGGAGTATTCCGTACCCTCCTCCCGAGTAGCAGAATCCCTTCCCTGGAGTTTGCACCAGGCGCACGACCGAACAGCCTGCTCCACCGGACAGAGCAGCTTCCAGCTCGGGCGCCGAGCGAGTTGCGGCAAGACCGCGGTAGCTGGGTACGGAGATTCCGGCGGTGTGGCTCAGCAGGCGACGCACCGTCACTTGCCGGACGTCGAACTCCGTGGACGGAAGGTGCCATCGGGTCAGATAGCGGTGTACATCCGCGTCCAGATCGACGAGTCCCTCTTCCACCAAACGCATCACACCCCAGGCGGTGACGGGCTTCGAGATCGATGCCGCCTGGAACAGGGTCTCGGGGGTGATGGGTCTCATTGTGGCGGTGTCCGTCACACCGAGTCCCCGCAGCAAGACGGGCCTCCGAGACTCGAGGCGGGCAACGGCGAGCCCGGGGATCTCAGGTCGATACGGCTGAGTGTCCACACCTTGAGCCTATACGCCAGACCGTGGTCGGGCAGCCAGGTCCCGCCTTCCTACGGTCTCGAATGGACCGCGGATGAAGAATCAGGGAAACTGTTTTGACTGCGAGAGAGAGGCACGCTGGTGGCTCATCAGACCGTGAAGTCCGGACACGCGCAGCTCGTCGACCGCCTGAACCGCTTCCCGCAGGGAGCGCCACCCGCCGACGTCCTCTATGCCATCTTGAAGATGCTGTTCAGTGAGCGTGAGGCCGGCCTCGTGGCGCTGCTGCCGATTCGGCCGTTCACCGTGAAGCGGGCAGCCCGCGTATGGAAGATGTCGACGGCGGCCACCACTGCGATCCTCGAAGAACTGGCCGGCCGGGGCATCCTGCTCGACATGGAAACCGACGAGGGGAAGCGCCTCTTTGTGCTGCCGCCGCCGATGGCGGGTTTCTTCGAATTCTCTCTAATGCGGTTGCGCGGGGATCTCGACCAGAAGGTTCTCTCGGAGCTGTTCTACCAGTACCTCAACGTCGAAGAGGACTTCATTCGGGCTCTGTTTACCGATGGTCATACGCAACTGGGCAGGGTTTTCGTTCAGGAGGCGGTCCTTCCTATCGACAACGGGATCCGTGTGCTCGACTATGAACGAGCCAGCGAAGTCGTTCGCCGCGCCTCGCACCGCGGGGTAGGGGTCTGCTACTGCCGCCACAAGATGGAGCACAAGGACCGGGCCTGCGACGCGCCGATGCAGATCTGCATGACCTTCAACAACACGGCCGCGTCGCTAGTCAAGTACGGCATCGCCCGTGAGGTGGATGTAGGCGAGGGGCTAGACCTGCTGGCAGAAGCTCAGGACGGCAATCTGGTTCAATTTGGGGAGAACATCCAGCGCGGTCCGAACTTCATCTGCAACTGCTGCGGCTGCTGTTGCGAGGCGATGATTGCTGCCCGCCGTTTCGGGCTCCTGAATCCGGTTCACACCTCGAACTACCTTCCGGAGATCGACAACGAGAAGTGCAACGGCTGCAGCAAGTGCGTCAACGTCTGTCCGGTAGAAGCCATGACCCTGACATCGGCCAACGATCCGCATCGCCCCAAGAAGAAGCTGGCGAAACTGAACGAGAGCCTCTGCCTTGGCTGTGGAGTGTGTGTGCGCACCTGTGACCGGGACGGCATCCGTCTCGTAGCTCGGCCGGAGCGAGTCATCACCCCGGTCGACTCGACACGGCGGGCGGTGATGATGGCCATCGAGCGCGGCAAGCTGCAGAACCTGATCTTCG
>JASJEG010000097.1 GCA_030064765.1 Acidimicrobiia bacterium
TCAGCGGTTGGAACGTTCCAACCGCTGAATGTAGAATCCGTGACGAAGGACCTGGAGGGGCCCGTGAGCGGATCAAAACCGGACGTATGGTTCGAGCGGGAGATTCTCCCCGACCTCGTTCCCATGGTCACCGCGACGGCGACGATCGGTGGTCCGGCCAGCGTCGATCCCGATGATCCCTACCGGGATTTGCCTGCAGCGCAGGGGATCGTTGCCTCGCAACATGTTTATGACGCTGCCCTCATGGACCTCGCACCGGGGCTCCGGGTCATCGCAAGGACCGGCATCGGCTACGACAAGGTAGATCTGGTTGCCGCCACGGCGCGCGGCGTCGCTGTCTGCAATGCCCCCGCCGGGCCCACCGTCTCCACCGCCGAGCACACGATCACGCTCATGTTGATGGTGGCCAAGAATGTGAAGCTGGCTGAGCAGGAACTCCGGGGCGGTGGTGCCGACTTCTACGCCCGCCATACCGGGATCGAGCTGGAAGGCCTCACCCTCGGCCTCGTCGGCTACGGGCGCATCGCTCGTAACGTCGCCCGCATGGCCGCCGGCATCGGCATGACGGTCGCCGCTTACGATCCGTACCTCGACGCACAGTCCTTTGTCGGCGCAGCAAGGGCGGAATCCCTCGACGAACTGGTCGCCCTCGCCGACGTATTGTCGATTCACGTGCCGCTCACCGATGAGAACCGGGGCTTGTTCGACGCGGCGCGGTTGGCCACGATGAAGCCCGGATCGATCCTGATCAACACCGCCCGCGGCGGCCTGGTCGACCTGGCTGCGCTAGAAGCGGCCCTGGACGAAGGCCACCTCTTCGGAGCAGGGCTCGACGTCACCGATCCCGAGCCGCTTCCTCCGGAGCACCCGCTGCTGGCGAGAACCGATGTCGTTGTGACGCCCCACGTCGCCGCCGGAACCGCGGGCGCCAAACGTCGCATATTCAGGAGTGCTTTCGAACAGGTCATGCAAGTTCTGAGCGGGACACGACCCCCGCATCTCGTTAATCCGGAGGTGTGGAGATGATGTGCTGTCCACTGGACTAGATAGGAGACGCAGTGAGTAAAACCATCGGCATTGGCGTTGTCGGCTTTGGCTGGATGGGCCAGGCGCATAGTCGGGCCTACCGCAACATCCCTGTGTACTTCGCCGAAACCGGGCTCGAGCCCCGGCTCGTCGCGATTGCCGACACGGCCCCCGACCGAGTCGAGCTTGCCGTTGACAACTTCGGTTTCGAACACGGCACCGACAACTGGCTCGAGTTGATGGAGCGGGATGACATCGACGTCATCGATGTCACCGCCCCGACCGGGATGCACGAAGAGGTTGTGGTTGCCGCCGCAGCTGCGGGCAAGCACGTCACCTGCGAGAAGCCGGTCGGCATCGAGCCGCGCGCCACGGCCGCCATCGAGAAGGCCACCCGGGACGCCGGGGTCATCACCGGGTGCGGCTACAACTACCGATGGGCACCGATGGTGCAATACACCAAACAGTTGATCGAGGAGGGACGCCTCGGCGAGCTCACCCACTATCGGGGCCGCTTCTTCACGATGTACGGGCGGGATCGGCTCGGGCTGCTGTCGTGGCGGTTCAAGCAGGAGGAAGCGGGCTTTGGGGCGCTGGCCGACATCATGTCCCATGCGATCGACATGGCACAGTTCCTGTGCGGCCCCATCAAGCGGGTGGTTTCGGTCAAGGAGATCTTCGTCAGAGAGCGACCACTCCCTACTCCGGGTGCCGGCACCCACTACGAGCGGGGCAAGCCGGGCGATCCCACCGGCGAGGTGACCAACGAGGACTATGTGGGCGCCCTGGTTGAATTCGAGAACGGAGTCCGGGGCACTCTGGAGGCAGACCGCTCCATCTTCGGACCGCAGAGCCAGATGGCCTACGAGCTGAATGGTTCCAAGGGCGCCGCATATTGGGACCACGAGAAGCTCAACCAGCTCTCGCTCTATCTGCCCGAGGAACAACCCACCGACGGCTTCGTGGAGGTGCTATCCGGCGATGCATATGAGCATCACGGCAACTTCGTCCCCGGCGGAGGCAACTCGATCGGCTACGAGGATCTAAAGACCATCGAAGCGCTCGAGTACATCACCGCCGTTGCTGAGGGACGTCCCAACAAGCCCGACTTCGGTGATGCGCTGGCCGCAGCCTCGGTGGCCGCAGCCATGGTGCGCTCCTGGGAGTCGGGCCAGTGGGAGGACATCGTCAGCCTGCGCATCGATTGACGGAGGGATAGATGCTGGTCGAGAACACAACGAAACGAAAGCTGCAGCAAGGCGAGGCGGTCTACGGGTGCTTCTTTCGGCCGGCCGCACCAACCCTCGCCGAGTTTGTCGCGCTCCAAGGCTGGGATTTCCTTGTTCTCGACGGGGAGCATGGATCGCTCGGGGCACGTGACATCGAGGATCTTGCTAGAGCCTGTGAGCTGAACGGCGTCACCCCCATTGCCAGGGTAACTACCAATGAGCCATCAACGATCCTGCGCTACCTCGACGCCGGGGCGCATGGCATCCACGTCCCCTGGGTCAACACGGCGGCCGAGGTGGAGAAGGCTGTAACCGCAGCCAAGTATGGGCCGCGCGGTCAGCGCGGGTTTGCGGGTAGCCGGCAAGGGGGCTGGGGCAACACGGAGTCGCTAGCCGACTTCACCGTCCGGGCCAACCGGGAGACGATGGTGGTTATCCACATCGAAACCGTCCAGGCCGCAGCAGCAGTGGAGGAGTACACCGCGGTTGAGGACGTGGATGTGTTGTTCATCGGCCCCGCGGATCTCTCCCACTCGTTGGGTCATCCCGGCAATGTGAGCCACCCCGATGTGCAACGTGTGATGGAGCAGGTGGCAGAGGTTGTTGTGGCATCCGACAAGACGCTGGGCATCTTCGCCGGCAGTCCTGCCTTTGCCGCCGAGTGGTACGAGCGCGGGGCCCGCTATTTCACGGCAGGTTTCGAAGGATTGATCAAACAGGGAATGCAGACATATCTGACCGCGGTGCGCGGCTGAGAGGAGTACATCATGGAAACGATCCGACTTACAACCGGGCAGGCCATCGTCAAGTGGCTCCTGGCGCAGCGCACCATCGTTGACGGTGAGGAAGTTGGCGTGTTCGCCGGGGTGTTCGGGATATTCGGGCACGGCAACGTCACTTGCTTAGCCGAGGCGTTGCAGCCGGTACAAGAAGAGCTGCCAACCTGGCGTGGCCACAACGAGCAGTCGATGGCGCTGGCTGCGGTTGCCTATGCCAAGGCGATGCGAGGGAAGCGCATCATGATTGCCACCTCGTCGATCGGACCCGGCAGTACCAACATGGTTACCGCCGCAGCGGCCGCTCACGCCAACCGGGTGCCGGTGCTGCTGTTCTCGGGTGACACCTTCCAGCACCGGATTGTCGATCCCGTGCTGCAACAGGTGGAGCACTTCAACAACCCGACGATCACGGCGGCCGATGCGTTCAAGCCGGTTACCCGCTATTGGGATCGGATCAGCCGCCCCGAGCAGATCGTCCAATCGCTGCCGCAAGCGCTGGCAGTCATGCTGGATCCGGCTACCCGGGGGCCGGTGTTCTTCGCTCTCCCGCAGGACATACAGGCCGAGGCTTACGACTATCCGGCCAAGTTCTTCGAGCCCAAGGTGCACTACATCCGTCGTCCCGGCGCCGATCCGCGCGACATAGCCAAGGCGGCCGAGCTGCTGGGCAAGGCCGAGAAGCCCTTGATCATCGCCGGTGGTGGGGTTCATTACTCAGGTGCGGTTGCGGAGCTCACCGCCTTTGCCGAGAAGCGGGGGATTCCGGTTGTCGAGACGGTGGCAGGGAAGGCTGCGCTGGTGCACAGCCATCCCAACTACGCGGGTCCGATTGGCGTCACCGGCTCGACCGCGGCCAACGCGGTTGCTGAGGATGCCGATGTCGTGCTTGCCGTTGGCACCCGTCTGCAGGACTTCACTACGGGATCGTGGTCGGTGTTCAAGAACCCGGACACCAGGTTCGTGGCGATCAACACGGCAAGCTGGGACGCCCACAAGCAGATGTCGGTACCTGTGATTGCCGATGCCAAGGCCGCTCTTGGGGCGCTCGATGCCGCTATTGGCGAGTACGCGGCGCCATCGGCCTGGTTGGCGTTTGCGCAGGATCGCATTGCGGACTGGCACGCATATCTCGACTCCTGGAAGGGTCGGGAGCACGATGGCCCGCCCGCTTACGCGGAGGTCATCCAGGTCATCAACGAAGTCTGCGACGACGACGACTACTGCCTGTCGGCCGCCGGTGGTCTCCCCGGCGAGTTGGTGATGGGGTGGCGGTCCAAGTCGGTTGGCTCGTTCGACTCGGAGTACGGCTACTCGACGATGGGGTACGAGATCTGCGGCGGCTGGGGCGCCAAGATGGCCAAGCCCGACAGCGATGTGATCGCCTGGGTGGGGGACGGCTCCTACCTCATGATGAACTCCGACATCTACTCCACGGTGATGACGGGTCACAAGGTCATCTTCATGGTGTGCGACAACGGCGGCTTTGCAGTTATCAATCGGCTACAGGTCAACACCGGCGGCGAGGAGTTCAACAACCTGCTGCGCACCACTCGCAACGAGCGCTACTTCCATGTCGACTTCGTCAAGCACGCCGAGGCGATGGGGGCTCTCGTCGAGAAAGTCGAAAACGTGGAGGATCTGCCGGCGGCATATGCCCGCGCCAAGGAAGCTGATCGCAGCTATGTCATCGTTGTCGACATCGACCAGTACACCTGGACCGAGGGCGGCGCCTGGTGGGAGGTTGGCATCCCCGAGGTGAGCGAACGCGAGCAGGTGCGGGTGGCTCGAGCGGAACTCGAAGCCGAAAAGAAACATCAGCGGGTAGGCGTGTGAAGTGGTCCATGGCCCGGCTGTTCGTCCGGTCTCTCCGGCCATCGCCGCCCCTGGCTGCGCCTTCGTCCTCGACGCATTTCATCCAATGCGCCTTCGTCCTCATGCTGTGCCAGCTGACGCCGAGTGACTCGGAGATCCCATGACACCAACCGAACCAAGAACCACTCGTGACCTCGACGGCAAGGTTGCGCTGTTGACCGGCGCCGGCTCTCTAGTCGGCGCCGGTATCGGTGCCAAGCTGGTGGAGGCCGGTGCCAAGGTCGTCATGGGCGGTCGCAATGAGGAGAACGGGGCGGAGGTGGTTGCCCCGCTCGGCGACTCCGGTGTATTCGTTCGCACCGACATCACCAACGATGACGACCTCGACGCCATGGTTACCACTGCTCTCGACCGATTCGGCGGAGTCGACATCGTGGTGTCGGCAGCGGCGATCTTCGACTGTGGGATGCTGGAAACGACCCGGGAGAACTGGCGGCGGTCCTTCGACACGAACGTCATCGGAGGGGCGATGCTCATCCAGAAGGCCGTACCGCACATGCGGCAACGCGGCGGTGGGGCAGTCGTCATCGTCGGTTCGATCTCCGGCAAGCAATCGCAGCCAAACCGCATCGTCTACCCGACTACCAAGTCGGCGCTGCTGGGCCTCACCCGCAACATGGCGCAAGCCTTGGCCCCCGACAACATCCGGGTGAACCACATCACTCTGGGTTGGACGTGGAGCCGCAACATCGAACGCCGCTACGGCAGCCGGGAAAGGGCGGACCTGTTCGCTGCCGAGTTTCAGCCGATGGGGCGAATGGCGCATCCGGAAGAGTGCGGTGATGCGGTGGTGTTCCTGGCTTCGGACCGAGCATCCTTCATCACCGGCGCCGATCTGGCGGTCGACGGCGGCTATGACGCCATCGGTCCGGAGGCCATGGGTCAGCCATTCGAGAAGGTGCCGGTACTGCCTGAGGACTAGGGGATCTCGTCCACCCCGAGCGGTGCGCAGTACTCGTGGTCGACGCCGTCGGTTGTCACTCCGAGGCAAGCAGATTGCGGCAAGCCGAACTCGTCGAAGGCGTCCTGCATGGCCGTGGGATTCGCTCCGCACCCTTCGATGGTTTGGTACGTGTCGCCGATGTCGATCGAACTGCTTCGGACAGGGTAGAACCCGATGTTGCAGAGATCGACGACGGTTTCCTCCCAGATGAGCTTGCCGTAGGCCCCCTCGATCTGATCGAGCAGTAAGGGACTAGCGTGCGCGCTCATCCAGACGGTATAGACACCCGGACCCCACTCCTCCTCGAGGCCGATCCGCCACTCCACAGGAGTGAACTGCACGGCGACCGAGGATGGCTCGAAGGTGCGGATCTCCCTGAAGTAGTGAGCTTCGCGGATTGGCCTCTCGACAGCGATCGCGGCGGACTCCACGTCATACACCACCAGCGCCGTTCCCGCGGCACCTTCATCGTCGCGGTCATGCCCAACGAGCAGGTAGCGGCCGTCACTCGACCAGCATGTCTGAAACACGACGGGTCCCAGTTCGTCGACTGCGGCGACGATTTCGCCGGTGGCCGCGTCGACGACCCGTAGCGAGTGGTTGGCTGCCATCTCAGCAACGGTCTCGCCGCTTGCTGTGTCGAGGACTCGAATCGATTGCTGGCCGGCGGTAGTCACCACGGCGATCAGGGAACCATCGGGAGACCACTGAGCCTGGTCGACCCACTCGCCTTGAGCGATGCCCGGGACCGGGGTTCTTTGCTGGCCGTCCAACGACAGCAGGAACGACGACGGAGCGCCATCCATCGACTCTTGGTTCCACACGGTTCCGGTGGGACCGGCGGCAACCATGTAGATGCCACCGGCGCCCTGTTCGAACTGAGCTAGTTCGAAACCATCCGGATCGAGCAAGACGGTCCAATCGGGGACTTGCTCCCAGCCATTCTGCCCAGCCAGATCTCCCGCACGTTCGAAGACGAAACCCCAATCACCCCACCGGTTGAGCCACATGCCAGAGTCGCCACAGGCGCCGGGCACAGCTACCGAAGCGGCATCGGCGGAACCGTCGGCGACGTCGAGCGTGTAGAGGGTGCCCGGTCCATCCGGGGCTCGCGAACAACTCAGCCAGGCCAACTGACCTGATGCGGTGTCGTGCCAGGCCGCGCTGACAACTCGCAACCCGACGGTTTCGCGAGTCGGCGCCCACCACGCCTCCTCTTCGGTAGTTGCAGCAACCGGTCGTACGCTCAGCACGTCGTACTCGTCTTGGATGGCGTACCAGATCCCCGCCGCGTCCAGTCCGACGAACTCCTCCTGTCCGTTGGGGGAATCTGCGCGGAACGACAGGATGGTATCGGGGGCTGGTTGTGACGATCGCCAGCGCAGGATCTCGACCTCTTCTCCCCACACTCCGCCAGAGACCGCCACGGTTATGGCATCGGTGAACCCGGGAACTGCCTCGCCAAGCGGTACCTCGAGCCCAACCGGTGCGGCGGTCGTTGTTGGGGACGTGGTGGTTGACGGCGGGATCGACGAGGTTGTCGCTCGAGTCAGAATGGTTGTCGATGACGCCGCTTCTGCTCTATCGGTTTCCCCTGTCGTGGGCGATCGGAGCAACCATCCCATGAGGAACGCCGCTGCTGCCAGCGCCCCGAACCGAATCCAGCCGCTCCAGCCGCTCCAGCCAGCCCGCGGTGGGGTCGGCCGGAACGCAGGATCGATCGTCACCTGATCATCCGGCACGGGTGCCTCCCAGTCGTGGTCATCGTTTCACCTGCCGCGCCTTAGTTCAAGCGCCTATCCCTCGGTTCTTGCGTACTTCAACGTCCATTTGTACGCCAGGATCCGCATGAACGGTGGTGACCGTCTAGAGCGGCCATGGTCGATAGTTCAGTGAGGAAAGGCGATCTCCGCTGCAATCCACAGCACGACTACCGCGCCGACGAAGATCGCCGACTTGACGAGGATCGAGCGGTCGTCGTGCCGGCGGGCGATAACGCCGACAACCCCGCCGGCGATCGCGGCGAGTGCGCTGATAAGGATCGGGACCGTCAGCGTCAGGTTGGAGAAGAACGTGTCGCCGCCACGCTGTCCGGCCATCACAAAGCCGAAGAAGAGAGCAAAGCACGCTAGAGCCAGGGCGAGCAACCATCCGGCCCACTTGCCCATGTTGGTGGAAGGCATCGTCACCCCATCGTCGCGCCGGTGCGGTGCCGTGTGAAGAGATCAGTCCGCAACGGGCCAGCCGGTGATCAGGTTCGCAGTGGCGTCGGCGATGTCGAGAAGCAGCGTCACCTCAACCTGGTCAGGCGTGTCGGTAGGGGCGTGAAACAGTTCATCGAGCATCTCATCGACCAGTTCGGTCGTGATCGCCATCGCCGGTCTTCCCTGCATGGCAAAGATCGCATGGTCGGATTGATAGAAGTCGGGACCCCTCATCAGACTCGGCCTGGTGGTGAACACGGACTCGACATAGCTGTCCAACTGAGGGTCGAGGTTGTATGTGGAGAACGCCGATCGACCGCTTCGATAGCCGGCGCCATCGATGTTCAGGAATAGCCGGATATGGTCGAGGCGGCCTTCGTTGTCGCTGAGCCAGTCGACTTCTCCCGGGGCTCCGTAGTGATCCTCCCCGTTGATGGCCAGCAGCTCCACACCGATCGGAATGGTGGTGGAGAGCTGCCCTGCGAGCAGCAACAGAACCACCACACCGGCGGCATTGTCAACCGCTCCTGGTGTGCCCGGCTTGGTGTCGATGTGCGCCGTAACCGTGATGCGGTCGGCCTGGTTGCCCCTAACCGCGATCACATTCTGTGCTCGTGCATTCCAGCGTTCTGACCTCAGGGTCAACTTCGCAGCCTTGCCTTCGGCGGCCAGCAAAGGTTTGGCGTCGGTGGGACGCACGTTGCCGGTGGGAATCATGAAGTCGCCGTCTTCGATCAGCGGGTAGGGGTCGAGCGCTCCACACAAAGCGGGGTACTTGCCGGTGACCGCCAGTACCGCAGCCGGCTTGGCTGCTTCGAGAGCGCTGACGATGTGGGTGTGCTCGTCCGACGAATAGAACGGGTAGCGCTTCGGGGTGAGCGGTTCTGTAGCGAGCGAGTCGGTGAGAACGACGATGGTTCCAGCCAGGTCGCTCTGCTCCAGGTCGGCGGGGCTGCGCAACACCCGCACAGGTGCCGTCGCTTCGACACCCAGGCCGTAGGGGCTGGGCGTGATCGGTACCGACTCTCCGGCGAGAAGCAGTTCGCCGCCTTCCGTACTCCAGTCGACACAATCGAACTCAGGGGTTGTTGCGTCCCAACCCAATGCGCCGAGGGTCTCGGCGACGTATTCGGTCGCCGTCCGATTACCCGGACTACCAGGCCGTCGATCAGGAAGGAACGAGCAGAGGGTGTCGAGGTAGGCGGTGGCGGTGGAAGATCGCGGATCAACAGGCATGACGGGGACGGTACCAGCGCCGGTGAGGGTGACGGATTTGCCGTGTTGCCGGATCGGCGATGCCGCAGGCCGTTGGAACGTTCCAAGATGCCCTTCGCATATAATGAGGTGTCCGCCGCTGGAGGGGTGATGGGTCGGTTCGAAGGCAAGATTGCGCTGATCACCGGGAGTACCCAGGGTGTCGGCGAAGCCGTAGCCCGCCGGATGGCAGCAGAGGGGGCAACAGGCATCGTGGTCTCCGGGCGCAATCGTGACCGTGGCTCGGCTGTCGTGGCGGCGCTCGAAGAGGTGGGCACGGCTGCCATCTTCGTTCCCACGGAACTCGGCGATGCGGGTAGCTGCCGCAGTCTCGTTGCCGCCGCCGACGATCGTTTTGGTCGCATCGATGTCCTGGTCAACGCCGCTGCCATCACGCTGCGGGGCTCGATCTCCGATACCTCCGTGGAGTTGTGGGACCAGATGATGACCATCAACGTGCGGGCCCCGTTTCTGCTGATGCAGGGCGCCATCGAGATCATGCGCCGCGAGGGCAACGGCGGCACCATCGTCAACGTCGGCTCGAATGCTTCCTACGGAGGTCCGCCTTTCCTGCTGCCCTATTCGACGTCGAAGGCTGCCCTGGCCACCATGACCAAGAATGTCGCCTATGCGGTGGCTTGGGATCGCATCCGGGTGAACTGCATCAATCCCGGTTGGATGGACACTCCCGGCGAGGATGTCATCCAGCGACGTTTCCATAGCGATGGCCGGGACTGGCTCGAGGATGCCGAGGCCGGCATGCCGTCGGGCCAGTTGATCAAGACCGGCGAGGTCGCAGCCGCGATCGCCTTTCTCGCCAGCGACGAGTCCGGGATCATGACCGGCTCGATCGTCGACTACGACCAGGCGATTGTGGGAGCCGGTGGTGCTCCGATTCCCAAGCGGGAGGATGTGAGTTGACGTACGACCTGATCACAGTCGGTCGGGTGAACATGGATTTGTTCGCTCAGGACATCGGTGCCGAGTTCGCCGATATCACGGGCTTCGATGCGGCAGTTGGGGGAAGCCCGACCAACGTCGCCATGGGCACCGCTCGGCTCGGATTGCGATCGGCTGCATT
Source organism: Acidimicrobiia bacterium (assembly GCA_030064765.1). Lineage (GTDB taxonomy): Bacteria > Actinomycetota > Acidimicrobiia > Spongiisociales > UBA5794 > JAAETI01. The sequence goes on from JASJEG010000097.1 coordinate 10,389, forward strand.
CACTGCGGTGGGTGAGGACACGGTTGGTGAGTTTGTGTTGCGCTATCTGCGTGATGCGGGAGTTGTCACCGACTTCGTCAAGTGCAAGCCCGGCAAACGGATATCGCTTGCTCTCGTCGGAGTGCAGCCGCCAAGCAGGTTCCCGCTCACCTTCTACCGCGACGATCCCGCCGACATTCATCTCACCATCGATGACGCCACCACCCTTCCGTTGGACGAAACCCGCGCCATTCTGCTTTCGGGTAATGCCTTCAGTCGTGGCACATGTGCGGACGCGGCTCGCCGCATTGCTGAGAGGGCGGCCGAGATCGACTGCACGGTATTTATGGATCTCGACCTGCGTCCCACCGACTGGTCCCATCCCCATGCCTTCGGTGTCGCCCTGCGCAGTGTCTTGGGACACATCGACGTCCTCATCGGAACCGAAGAGGAGTTCTATGCCTTGCTGGCCCCCGAGCCGGGTGCCGTTGCCACGGGAGCGGGCTTGAACGACGAGCAGTGTGCTCACCTGGAGGATCTGATCGAGGAACTCATGGGGAGCGCGGATCGCACAACCCTCATCCTCAAACGAGGGGGGCGCGGCTCTGAGGTAATCACCACCACCGAGCGATTCATGGTGCCGGGCTTCCCGGTTGGGGTGGTCAACACGGTTGGTGCCGGTGATTCGTTTGCCTCAGGGCTCATCACCAGCCGACTGCGAGGCGAGGATTGGTATGACTCCTGCCGGATTGGCAACGCCTGCGGAGCCATCACCGTGACCCGGCACGGCTGTGCGGTTGCCTTTCCCACCCAAGAAGAACTCGAAGACTTTGTCGCCGCCAACGGAGGTCTGTAGCGATGGTCCAACACCAACTGTCATCTAGCCAAGGTCCCGGGACGGTACTGCGGGTTACTCCCGAGATTGCCGGCTGGAGCGTGCTCGACTTTGCAGTCACCATTCTGGATCGCGGCCAGACCTTCACAGTGGCCGCAGAAGACCGCGAAGTAGCCGTAGTGCCGCAGGCGGGCGCCTTTACCGCCACCGTTGACGGCACCACCTACGACCTGGCACGCAGCGACGTCTTTGCCGAGATGGCTCCAGTGCTCTACCTGCCACCCGGGTCGACTGCCGAGCTGAGCTCGGCTGAAGGAGCTGAATTCGCAACCGGAGGCGCTCCGGCCGAGGGCAGGTACCCGGTCCGGCTGTTCCAACCGCACGAGATGAAGACAGAAATCCGCGGCGGGGGTGGGGCTACTCGTCAGGTCAACCACATCCTGGCTCATCCCTTGCCGGCCGAGCGGTTGATCCTCTATGAGGTCTATGTGCCTAGAGGCAAGTGGTCGGGGTGGCCACCGCACTGCCACGACGGATGGGAGGGCTCCCCCTACCTGGAGGAGACCTACTACTTCCGCTTCGATCCGGCCGACGGCTGGGGCATGCACCGCAACTACCGGGTGGACTCCGATTGGAATGAGAACTTCTCAGTTCAGGACCGTGACGTCGTGATGGTCACGCAGGGTTATCACAGCAGCGCGGCGTCACCGGGTTCACACATGTACTTCCTCAACTACCTGGCAGGCACACCGCAAAATGAGGAACGGGCCATTCCGCCGTTCTTCCAGCCGGAGTACCGCTGGATCGACGGCAACTGGGACAAGGACGCAATGACGCTGCCGGCGGTTAGCCCAGGCTCAACCCTCCCCTGGAGGGAGGGTCGAGGGAGCGCAAGCGACTGAGGGGAGGGGGAAGGCCGTGAAGGAGAGAACCTTGACCCCGGGCAAGGTCCGTGGCCTTGCCGCCACCTCCTCGCCCAATGGGATCTTCAAGGTACTCGCTCTCGATCATCGGGATTCGATGCGGGTCATCATCGATCCGGCTGATCCCGATGGCATCCCCGCCGCGAAGCTGACTGCGGTGAAACTCGACCTACTACGGGAGCTATCCGGCGAGGCCACTGCGGTGATGCTCGACCCCGAGTACAGCGCCGCGCAGGCAATCGCAGCTCGGGCTCTGCCGGGCACGGTTGGCTTTCTGGCAGCGGTGGAGGCTCAGGGGTACCTGGGAGATCCGACCGCACGGCAGACTTCGCTGCTGGAGGGCTGGGGAGTGGAGAAGGCGAAGCGGCTCGGAGCCAGCGCCATCAAGCTCCTGGTCTTGTACCGGCCCGATGCCGGTGCGGTTACCGAGGGACAGGACCGCCTGATCGAACAGGTCATTGGGGACTGCGCCCAACACGACATACCGCTGTTTCTCGAACCACTGGCGTATGCGATCGACCCGGCGATGGCGACGGATTCGGCGGACTTCGCGGCGCAACGCCGCGAGATCGTTGTCGACACGGTACGACGACTCGGGGCACTCGGACCCGATGTGCTCAAGGTGCAGTTCCCCGTCGACACAAGGCATGAGACGGAACGGGCTGCATGGCGCGATGCCTGCCAGGAACTCGATGACGCGTCGCCGGTGCCGTGGGCGCTGCTCTCGGCGGGCGATCCCTACGAGCTCTTTCGGGAGCAGGTTCTGATTGCCTGTGAGGCAGGTGCCTCCGGGTTCCTCGCCGGTCGCGCCCTGTGGGGCGAGTACGTGGCGGCGCCGGCCGGGGACCGGCCCAAACTGATGACCGAGCTGGTGCGGCCCCGCTTCCTCGAACTGGCCTCCATTGCCGCCGAGACGGGCCGGGATTGGGCAGAACGCTGCCGTTTCCCGGAAATCGACGAACGCTGGTACTCGACCTATTGAGGAGCAACGATGAGCGAGCCGAGGTGGCAGCCGTCTCCTGAAGTAGTCGCGTTTGCGAACTTGACCGGCGCGATAACCGAGCGGGGCCTGGCGAACTACGACGAGTTCTACGAGTGGTCCCGCACCGATCGTG
>JASJEG010000098.1 GCA_030064765.1 Acidimicrobiia bacterium
CCGCAGTGACCCTCTACACGGTGGGCACGATCAAGCCGATCGATTCGATCCGGACTTACCTTGCCGTCGATGGGGGAATGAGCGACAACCCTCGACCCGTTCTCTATGGGAGCGGCTACGAGGCGTTCTTGCCACGTGCCGTCAATGCCAACCGGGAGCGGATCGTTCGAGTGGTCGGGAAGCACTGTGAAGCCGGAGACGTCATTGTCGCCGAGGCTGCTGTCCCGATCGACACCCGAGTGGGTGACATCCTGTGCACTCCCGTCACCGGCGCCTACGGTCACTCGATGGGCTCCAACTACAACATGGCGCTGCGCCCTCCCGTTGTCTTCGTCAAGAACGGCGCGGCCCGGCTCGTAGTTAGGCGCGAAACATATGAGGACCTGACCTCCAGAGATGTGATCGACGCCTGACCGGCTATCGTCCCGCGGCATGAACAAGATTGGTATCGGGCTACTCGGGGCCGGCACCGTTGGTGGCACGCTGATTCATCGCCTCGTTGAGGAGCACGCCGCTATCGCAGCCAAGACCGGGCTTGACTTAGAGGTGAAGCGGGTTGCTGTGCGCGATCCGCACAAACCGCGACCGTTCTCTATCCCCGATGGCGTCATTACTACGGATGCCAGCGGAGTCATCGACAGCGCCGAGGTCGACCTCGTCGTCGAGGTGATGGGTGGGCAAGACCCTGCCGGTGATCTAGTGCTGCGCGCCCTGCAGGCAGGGAAGCCGGTAGTAACTGCAAACAAGGAGCTCATTGCCGCCCGCGGCTCCGAGCTGATTGCTGCGGCGGAGCAGTCCGGGGTAGCCCTGCTGTTCGAGGCCGCAGTCGGCGGAGGAATCCCGATCATCCGACCCCTGTCGGAGACCCTGGCCGGGGAGCGCATCACCCGGGTGATGGGGATAGTCAATGGAACCACCAACTTCATCCTGACCCGCATGACCGAGGACGGCACCGCCTACGCCGCTGCTTTGCAGCAGGCGCAGGATCTGGGGTATGCCGAGCCCGATCCCACGGCAGATGTCACCGGGGCAGATGCGGCGGCCAAGGCAGCGATCCTGGCAAGCCTGGGCTTTGGTACCTGGGTCGGGCTCGATCATGTTCCGCACACGGGGATCACGGAGATCACCGCCGCAGACATCCGCTACGCCGCGGATCTCGGCTACACGATCAAGCTCTTGGCAATTGCGGAGGACACTGAAGCGGGCGTCTCGGCTCGGGTCCATCCCGTGCTGTTGCCCTCGGACCACCCGCTTGCGGCGATTCGTGGAGCCACCAATGCAATCTTCATCGAGGGTCCCGCAATCGACGAGTTGCTGTTTGCCGGTCCTGGGGCCGGCGGTGACCCGACGGCGACGGCCGTGCTTGGGGATGTGATCGATGCCTCCCGGGAGATCCTGGCCGGCGCTCAAGTAGCACCCCGAATTCGCTTTGCCCCGTCCGAGCTTGCCGACTTCGGGAACGTCTTTACCAAGTGGTATGTGCGCCTGGAAGTCGCCGATCGGCCCGGAGTCCTTGCGCAAATCGCAGCGGCATTCGGAGAAGCCAACGTCAGCATCAAGTCGGTGTGGCAGGAAGGAACCGATGACGAAGCGACCTTGCTGATCGTGACCCACCGTGCTGCGGAATCCCGCCAGCAAGACGCGCTCGGACGGGTCCGTGATCTCGAGTGTGTCAACGCCGTCGCCGCGGCAGTGCGGGTTGAGAGCGACGAAGCATGACCTGGCCGGGGGTAATCGGCCAGTTCCGGGACAGGTTGAGTGTCACCGCAGAGACGCCGGTTGTCACTCTCCTCGAGGGCAATACCCCGCTCATCGAGGCAAAGGTCTTGTCGCAGCAGGTGGATCGGCCGGTGTATCTGAAGTACGACGGAGCGAACCCAACCGGCTCGTTCAAGGATCGCGGAATGACAATGGCGGTTTCCAAGGCCCTCGAGGGTGGTGCCCGGGCGGTGGCTTGCGCCTCGACGGGGAACACATCCGCGTCGGCCGCCGCCTATGCCGCCAAGGCCGGGATGCGTGCGATCGTAATCCTGCCGGCAGGCAAGATCGCCCGCGGCAAGCTCGCACAAGCGGTAATCCACGGCGCCGAGATAGTCGCCGTCGATGGCAACTTCGACGATGCTCTGGCGTTGGTCCTCGAACTGACGTCGACCCACGATGTCGCGCTAGTCAACTCGATAAACCCTTTTCGCATCGAAGGCCAACAGTCCGCGGCTTGGGAGATAACCGCTGCACTGGGAGACGAGCCTGCCGTGCACTCTCTACCGGTGGGGAACGCCGGCAACATCACCGCTTATTGGGCCGGCTACACGGCAGAGGAGCGGGCGCCACGGATGTGGGGCTTTCAGGCAGCCGGCGCCGCCCCATTGGTTTCGGGAGAAATCATCGATGAGCCCGAGACGATCGCAACCGCAATCCGAATCGGCAATCCCGCATCGTGGGAGACTGCGATCGCAGCTCGCGACGAATCTGGCGGGCGGATCGAAGCCGTCACAGACGGTGAGATCCTCGAGGCTTATCGTTTCCTGGCGAACCGGGAAGGCATCTTCTGCGAACCAGCATCGGCAGCCTCGGTGGCAGGGATCTTGAAGTACGGGGACGATCTACCCGCCGGGCCGGTCGTGTGCACACTGACCGGCCACGGGCTCAAGGATCCCGACACCGCAGCCGATCAATTCAGCGAACTACGCCCGGTTGCCCCTCATCTCGACGCAGTGCTGGAACAGCTGGGTTGGTAGGGAAATGACGATCGCTTGCGTAGCTCTGCGGCGACGGTAAACTACGGCCCGGATCGATATCCGTTTCCACCTTTCTCCGTGAGCAGCTTGCTGCGCCGAAAGCGTGTTCCGATTCTCTTGAGGGGACCGTCGCTGTTCGAGGACGGAGACATCACAGGCATCAATGCCAAGCCTCGTTGGAAGGGACATAACCGCCCATGACAACCACCCGAGCCAGACTGCAAGAACTCGGTCTCGACGCTCTCCGCGAAATGGCGGGATCGATCGACGTTGAACACGACGGTCTGCAAAAGACCAAGCTGATCACGGCGATCATCGGATCAGAGAAGTTCAATGAGTCGATGCTGCCCGAGTTGCCTCCTGAGCCCGAGGTTGCTGCGGTGACAACAACCACGGAGGAAACCGACTCCAAGGACGGCGAGAAAGCAGAATCCAGCCGACAGAACGGCGATGGGCGCGAGCGCCAGGGTGGACGAGACGGTCAGGAAGGTGGCGGGCGCAATCGCCGCCGTCGCAACAAGCGGCGCCAACAGGAACCCATCGACGAGTCAGAGTTGGAAGTCCGCGCCGGGATCCTCGACATCCTCCCGGAGGGCTACGGTTTCCTGCGCTGCGATGGCTACCTGCCCAGCGATAAGGACGTCTACGTTCCGGCAAACCAAATCCGCAAGAACAAGCTGCGCAAGGGCGATATCTGCGAAGGCCCGATCCGTCCGGCCCGAGCCCAGGAGAAGTTCCCTGCGCTGGTTCGCCCAATCAAGGTCAATGACATGGAACCCGAGGCAGCTCAGGCTCGGGTGAAGTTCGCCAGCCTCACGCCGCTGTTCCCCGATGTCCGTTTGCGCCTAGAGGTTGACGGGCAGAGCAACAACATCCTCACCCGGATCGTTGACCTCATTGCCCCGATCGGCAAGGGACAACGTGGCTTGATCGTGTCGCCGCCCAAGGCCGGCAAGACGACGGTACTGAAGGAATTGGCCAACTCGATAGTCGCCAACAACCCGGAGTGTCATCTCATGGTGGTACTCGTGGATGAGCGGCCCGAAGAGGTCACGGACATGCAGCGGTCGGTGCGGGGTGAAGTGATCTTCTCCACATTCGACCGTCCCGCCGAGGAACACACCCAGGTGTCCGAGCTTGCCATCGAGCGGGCCAAGCGCCTCGTCGAGATGGGCACCGACGTCGTCGTGCTGCTCGACTCGATTACCCGCTTGGCACGGGCGCACAACCTGGCAACTCCTGCCTCCGGCCGGATTCTCTCCGGTGGTGTCGATTCCACGGCGCTGTATCCACCGAAGCGGTTCTTTGGTGCGGCCCGCAACATCGAGGAGGGTGGCAGCCTCACGATCCTCGGTACAGCCCTAGTCGAAACCGGATCGCGGATGGACGAGGTGATCTTCGAGGAGTTCAAGGGCACGGGCAACATGGAGCTTCGGCTTGATCGCAAGCTCGCCGACAAGCGCATCTATCCGGCAATCGACATCGAAGCATCGGGAACCCGGCGCGAAGAATTGCTCTTCCATCCGGACGAGCTGACCGAGGTCTGGAAGCTGCGCAGGGTGCTCATGGCGCTCGAGTCCGGAGCTGCGCTCGAGCTACTCATCGACCGCCTCAAGAGCACCAAGTCAAACGCAGCATTCCTGGCCGAGGTGGCCAAGAGCGGCCAGTAGTAGAGTCCCATGCTGCATGAGAACCAGGAGCTGAACCTGTGAAATCCGATCTTCACCCTGAATACCGGCTGGTGGTATACCAGGACACGTCGTCCGACTTCGCCTTCCTCACGCGTTCGACCATCGAAACCGATGAGACAATCGAGTGGGAGGATGGCAACACCTACCCACTTGCCAAGCTCGAGATCTCGAGCGCGAGCCACCCCTTCTACACGGGCAAGCAGATCCTGGTTGACTCCGGTGGTCGGGTCGAGCGTTTCCGCCGTCGCTACGCCAAAGTCGGTGTAGACACCGAGCGCAAGGCCGGAGGCTCGTCCGCCTCCAACCAGTAGAGGTTTACCCTCTTTGAGCCGCTCCCCGGGAGCCACCGTCGGCGGCCAAGCCGTGATGGAAGGTGTGATGATGCGCGCCCCTTCGGCCTGGGCGGTTGCCTGCCGCCGGCCTGACGGGAGCATCATCTCGCAACGGAACGAGTTACCGTTGAGCGGCCGCTCCCCGCTGCGCAAGGTGCCATTTCTGCGCGGCGTGCTCGTTCTCGTCGAATCGCTGTCCCTCGGTTTCCGAGCCCTCTCCTGGTCGGCCGTGCAATCGGGAGCCGAGGAGGAAGATGAGCTGAGCCGACCTCAGGTGATCGGCACGATGATCGCGGCCGTGGCCATAGCGATCGCCCTCTTCATCCTGCTGCCGGCCTTCGCTGCGGACTATCTCAAGGGCTTCCTGTCCGACAGCTCGCTGGCGTTTGTGGTCCTCGACGGGATCCTGCGGATTGCCTTGATCGTCCTCTACATCTGGGCCATATCGCGATCGAAGGAGATCCGCCGTGTCTTCCAGTATCACGGGGCCGAACACAAGACGATTCACGCTTATGAGAACGGGGACCCGCTGACCGTCGACGCGATCCAGCCATACAGCCCTCGTCATCCGCGCTGCGGTACGTCGTTCATCCTCATCGTCGCCATGGTCGCGTTTGTGGTGTTTCTGGCCCTGGCTCCACTGCCGTTTGTCTGGCAGGTGCTGGCACGCATCGTGCTCATACCCGTCATCGCCGGCCTCTCCTACGAGGTCCTCAAGCTAGGGGCGAACCAGAAGTGGATGGCATGGGCCAATCAGCCCGGCATCTGGCTGCAGCGCATAACCACATTGGAGCCCTCTGATGACATGGTCGAGGTAGCCGTTGCCTCCCTCCTGGCGGCTCTGTCAGACGAGGAACTGGCGTCGGTCGAGGAACGCGGGCCGATCGTCGCTGCTGCGTTGGCAGCAGAAAGGGAAGATGCCCCCGATGGATGAGCGGCTCCGCGGCAAGCTCGAGGAACTAGAGACAAAGCTCTCCGAGACGCTGGAGGAGATGGCCGATCCAGATGTGCTTGCCAGTCAGGATCGCTACCGAGAAGTGTCGAAGCTGCATTCGGAGCTCAAGCCGGTGGTCGATGGCTTCCGCGCCTACCAAGCGGCACAGGCTGAATTCGACGATGCCACCGAGATGGCGAGCATCGAAGACGATCCCGAGATGCGGGCCTATCTCGAGAACATTGCCGCAGAACAGCAAGAGAACCTCATGTCACTGGAGACTCAGCTGCGTGTGATGCTCGTGCCCAAGGACCCCAATGACGAGAAGGACGTGATCCTCGAAATCAGGGCGGCCGCCGGGGGAGAAGAGGCGGCGCTATGGGGAGCCGATCTCTACCGGATGTACGAACGGTTCGCGGAGCGTCACGGCTGGAAGACCGAGGCTATCAACACCTCGCTCACCGGCGGCGGGGGCCTCAAGGATGCCACTTTCTCCGTGAAGGGGAGAGGCGCCTACTCTCGTCTCAAGTACGAGGCTGGGCCGCATCGCGTGCAACGGGTGCCGAAGACGGAGTCTCAAGGCCGAGTCCACACCTCGATTGCGACGGTCGCCGTCTTGCCCGAGGCGGAGGATGTCGAGGTCGAGATTCACGACAACGACATCACCGTTGACACCTTCCGTTCGACGGGACCAGGCGGGCAGTCGGTGAATACGACCGATTCGGCTGTCCGCATCACCCACCTCCCGACCGGCACGGTTGTCACGTGCCAGGACGAGAAGTCGCAACTGCAGAACAAGCTGAAGGCTTTGCGAGTGTTGCGGGCGCGTTTGTATCAGCAGCAGTTGGCTGAGCAGCAGGGGGAGCAAGCCTCGGCCCGGCGCTCCCAGGTCGGTACCGGCGAGCGGGCCGAGAAGATCCGGACCTACAACTTCAAGGAGAATCGAGTCACGGATCACCGTGTCGGTCTGACGCTCCACTCGCTGCCCGAAATCCTCGACGGGAGTCTCGACGATTTTCACACTGCCCTGATTGCTCACGATGCAGCGGAGAGCTTGGCAACCGAGGCCAGCTGAACCTGCCGAGGCAAAAGCCTCTATGTTGCGCACGGAATGAGTGTTTCTACTGCGAAGCTACTGGCAGAAGTCCCGGATCTGGCGGAACATGAAGCAAGACGCTTGCTGCTTGCGGCTGCGGGGGAACAGGCTCCGTGGCTGATCGGCCGACCACAGGTCGACGCTGCGACGGCTGATCGTTTTCGCGGGTTGGTCGGCCGGCGTCGTTCCGGCGAACCGCTGCAATACATCGAGGGAAGTGTGGCGTTTGGCCCATTCGAGCTCCAGTCAGATGGGCGCGCCTTGATCCCTCGTCCGGAAACAGAGCGCTTGTGGGAGTTAGCCGTCGGGGAGATGACTGGCACCCCTGCGGTTATCGTCGATCTGTGCACAGGGAGCGGAAACCTCGCTCTGGCTTGCAAGCTCAGCTTTCCCCGGGCAAGGGTGTATGCCGTGGATATCTCGGCGGGGGCGCTCGACCTCGCTCGAACCAACCGCGACTTGCTGGGGTTGGAGGTGGACTTCCGGGAAGGCGATTTGTTTGCGGCGCTGCCTGCGGAGCTGAACGGCCGGGTTGATCTGCTCATCTCCAACCCGCCGTACGTCGCGCAGGCCGAGATTCAACAACTACCGCGGGAAGTCCGCGAGCACGAACCCCTGCAGGCGCTGGTAGCCGGCGATCGTGGCACCGAGGTGCTGGCCCGCATCGCTGCAGCCGGAGTGGAATGGCTAGCCCCGCACGGTGTGATCGCCTGCGAGATTGGTGAGTCGCAAGGCCGCGATTGCCTGCAGCTTTTTGCCGCCTACGATCCAAGGATCGAGAGCGATCTCGCCGGACGCGACCGCTATGTGCTTGGACGCGCTCGATAGTATCGAGCGGACTCGGCTTGGGACCGAGCGAACTCGGTTTCCTACCGAGCGACCTTGGTCCTTGGGACCAAGCGGGCACCACAGCGTCGCCAGGTCCACTAACTTGAGAATGAAGAGCCAAAGGGGAGCAAGAATGTCGATTGAGCAAGCGGTCGCCGCACTCAAGAGGGGCGAGATTGTCGGGGTCCCGACGGATACGCTCTACGGCTTGGCAACAGACCCGTTCCGCGAGGATGCCCTGAATGCGATCTTCGAGCTGAAAGGACGTCCGGCCAACAAGCCGTTGGCGATTCTCGTGGCATCGCTCGAACAGGGGATGACTATCGCCGAACTCTCCGACCGCGCCCTCGACCTTGCCGATCTGCACTGGCCCGGAGCGTTGACCCTCGTTCTGCCACGGCTCCCCTCGGCCCCCAGCTGGCTGGGTCACGCAGGTCGCAGGACCGTCGGGCTCCGTTGTCCCGATCATCCCGTAGCGCTGGAGCTGCTCGAGAGCTATGGACCGCTCGCCGTGACCAGCGCCAATCTCGCCGGCAACGAATCGGTGCTGAACGACCTCGACGCCCGCGACCTGTTCGGAGATGCCGTCTCGGTCTATCTCGAGGGCAGGGCACGTGGCGGCCAGGCATCGACCATTATCGACCTCACCGAGCCTTCGCCGCTGGTACTGCGCGACGGGCCGGTACGGGACGTCTGAGCCGGGCGTTGAGTCCCGAGCACCAACGGATGCCCCCAGCTGCACTGCTACTCTCGCCTACCAGTGACGCCAGGTGAAGGATTCGGTTCATGTCGGATATGCGCCCCATCGAACAAGTCGACGCTGAGCTCGCTCAGTTGATCCAGCAAGAGGTCAGTCGACAACGTTCCCAGATCCATCTCATCGCATCAGAGAACTACATCTCGCTGGCGATGATGCAGGCGTCGGGCTCAGTGCTGACCAACAAGTACTCGGAGGGGTATCCCGGCCGCCGCTACTACGAGGGTTGCGAGTACGTCGACGAGGTCGAGAACCTCGCGATCGATCGGGCCAAGAGGCTCTTTGGGGCCGAGCACGCCAATGTCCAGGCGCACAGCGGGTCTCAGGCCAACATGGCCGCCTACCTCGCAGTACTGGACCCCGGGGACACCATCCTCGGTATGGCCCTCGACCAAGGCGGACACCTCACCCACGGTTCCCCGGTCAACTTCTCGGGCAACCTGTTCAACTTCGTTGCGTACGGGGTGGACAAGGAGACCGAGCTGATCGAGCTCGACGAGGTGCGCCGCCTTGCGCACGAGCATCAACCCAAGATGATCATCGCTGGGTATTCGGCTTACACCAGGTTCATCGACTGGGCGGCCTTCCGCGAGATAGCCGACGAGGTTGGTGCGATCTTCCTGGTCGATGCGGCACACATCATCGGCTTGATTGCCGGCAGTGCTCATCCCAACCCGACCCCGCACGCCGACATCGTCACCGCGACAACACATAAGGCACTGCGGGGGCCGCGCGGCGGTCTCATCCTGAGCCGAGAGAAGTTTGCCAAAGCCGTTGACAAGTCGGTGTTTCCGTACGCTCAGGGCGGCGCCTTCAACAACCAGATCGCGGCCAAGGCCCTGTGTTTCGAACTGGCGTCGCGCGCCGACTTCAAGACATATGCAAACCAGATCGTCCGCAACGCGAAGGTGCTCGCAGGTGCGATGGACGACGAAGGTCTTCGGGTGGTTTCTGGCGGCACCGAGAATCACATGTTTCTAGTTGATCTGCGGTCGCTCGACCCAGAACTGACCGGCAAGGAGGCCGCCCGGTTCCTCGACGAGCACGGCGTGACCCTCAATCGGAACGCAATCCCGTTTGATCCCAGATCGCCGTTCATCACGAGCGGTTTGCGGTTGGGGACGCCATCGGTGACCTCCGCAGGCATGATGCAAGAGCAGATGGTTCTCCTCGGCAAGCTCATCGTGGAGCTGCTGCGGAAAAGGATCGATCCCTACTCGGTGAACCTATACACGGAGCAGGTGCGTGAGCTGGCAGAAGCGTTCCCTCCCTACCCGGGGGATTTTCCCGGTCACGCCTAGTTCGGCGCGGTCGGGAGGCCGCCTGCTCGCATTAGGCTTGCTGACGGGAAACCGTCGTAGTAACAGTCTGTGAGAGCATTCACATGCAACGGAAGCGCTCACGCGCAGCCGCTAGGTATGTGGTCGGGGGCCGGTGAGAGTAGTTGGAGAAGGACCGAACGGGTAACGGACGAAGTGGCCTAGTTCCTGATCGCAGTGCGGTGACCGGGGGTTTCTCCCCGGGAGTCGATCTGGCATCGTCGGTAATCGCCGGGCTCCTGATCGGACTTGCGCTGGACTGGGCCCTCGGAACTAGCCCGGTTCTCGTCATCGTTTTCACCATTGCCGGCTTTGTCGGCGGCTTCTACAAGCTATGGCGTCATTCGGCAATCCTGGAGGAGCTCGCAAAGGAACGTGACCGTGGCGCCTGAAACGCAACGTGAAGCCGTCACCGGTTACGAACCGGCTCCGGGCCCCGGAGACATCGAAGCGAAGATCGGGATTGCGACCGCCAAGCGAGCCATCTGGATCGGCCCCCCGCTAGTCGTAATCGCCGCCCTGTGGCGTGGCGGCCAGGGTGGCTGGTCGGCGGCGCTCGGTGTTGCGATCGTGGCAGCCAATTTCGTGCTGGCCGGCTTCCTCCTGTCCAAAGCTGCGGCGATATCGCTGAAGCTCTATCATGCCGCCGCGCTGGTTGGGTTCTTCCTGCGGCTGGCACTCATCATGTTGGTGATGCTGGTCATCGCCCAGGTAATTGACGTCGACCGGCTGGCCATGGGAATCTCGGCCGTGGTGAGCTACCTCGTGTTGCTGTCGTGGGAGACCGTTGCAGTTTCGCGGGGTGATACAAAGGAGTTGGAGTGGAGCTGATACTCGCAGCGTCGGCCTGCGACCCGGAAGACCAGATAATCTGCACGCCGGCGAGCGTCAACGAGCTGTTCGAATTGCCCTTTGTCGGTGGCATCAACCGCTACATGATTCTCTGCTTCGTAGCTGCTCTGGTTGTTGTGGTCTTCTTCTACATGGCCTTTCGTAACCGGTCGCTCGTTCCGAGCAAGCTGCAAGCGTTGGGTGAAGCAGCGCTGGGTTTCGTCCGCAACGAGATTGCCATCGGGATCATCGGGCGGGAGCACGGCCTCAAGTACTTCCCTTATCTGGCTTCGATCTTCTTCTTCATCCTCGTCGGCAACCTCATGGAGGTGTTTCCGCTGACGCTGTTCCCGATAACCTCTCGCATCGGCCTGCCGATATTCCTCGCGCTCATTACCTGGGTGATCTTCCTTTTTGCCGGGGTCCGCGCACAGGGCTTTGTCGGCTACTTCGGGCATCTGGTTTGGCCTCCCGGGGTACCGACGGCGCTGAAGCCCCTAGTTGGCCTGATCGAGCTGGTTTCGGTGATTCTCGTGCGGCCGTTCTCGCTGGCGGTCCGGCTTTTTGCCAACCTGGCCGCCGGCCACGTCATGCTGGCGCTGATGCTGCTGTCCTCGTGGGTATTCATCGGGTCTCTCCCCTCCGGCAACATCAACGGGTTGTGGGGATTCCTCTGGGCAGCGCTTGGCCTGTTCATCTACCTGTTTGAGATTCTTGTTTCGTTGCTGCAGGCATACATCTTCACGCTGTTGTCAGCGGTATACATCCAGACCTCGGTTGAGGTCGAGGCCCACTAAGAAAGTCATCTAGAACCAACTGTTTGCAAACGCCCGACAGGCACAGAGGAAAGGAAACAACGGAATGGACGCTCTGATCATGGCCGCCGAAGAGGTTGGTGCCGGGCTCTCCGGTGACATCTCCGGCTCATTGGCGCTGATCGGCTACGGTCTCGCCGCTATCGGCCCGGGTGTCGGTATCGGCATCGTCGCCGGAAATGCGGTCCAGGCGATGGCTCGCCAGCCCGAGGCCGCCGGCATGGTGCGGACCACCATGTTCCTGGGTATCGCCTTTACCGAGGCGCTTGCCCTGATCGGCTTCGTGCTCTTCTTCATCGCATAGAAGGGGGACTCCACGATGCTTTACGCAAGTTTGTTGCTTGCGGCTGAGGAAGAGGCGAGCGGCACCGATCTGCTGCTTCCCGACCTACGGGAGCTCGGAGCCGCCGTCATTGCCTTTGCCATCGTCTTCTTCTTCATCTGGAAGTGGGCCATTCCAGCATTCGACGAGATGTTGGAGAACCGGCAGAAGGCCATCAAGGCCGATCTCGAGGCAGCGGAGAAAGAAAAGGCCGAGGCCGCAGCGCTAAAGGAGGACTATGCCAAGCAGTTGTCCGGTGCGCGAGAAGAGGCAACCCGTATTGTCGAAGAGGCGCGTCAGGCCGGCGAGTCGGCCCGTGCCGACATCGTTACCCGCGCTGAGGGCGAGGCAGACGAGATAAAGGCGCGGGCTCACCAAGAACTCGACGCAGAGCGGGAACGGGCCATGACCTCGATGCGCCGAGAAGTCGCCGGCTTGTCTCTGGACGTCGCCGAGAAGTTGGTCGGACAGACTCTGGACCGGTCCGGTCAGCAAGCGCTCGTTGATCAGTTCATCGACGAGCTCGGAGAGTCCGAGGCCTGATGATGGAAACCAACCACATCGACGGCTACGCCCGAGCGCTGCTCGATGTCGTCAATGCCGAGGGAGATGCAGACCGCCTGTCGGATGAACTGCAACGTGTCGCCCAGGCTTTTGGCGAGTCGGAGGAGCTGCAGGGTGCGCTGAGCGACCCCCGCATTCCTTTCGAGAAGAAGCAAGGGATCGTTTCCGATCTGATTGGAAGGCGGGCTTCCGCAGTCACCGTTTCCCTGGTGAACATGCTCGTGGGAGTCAACCGTATCAAAGACTTGGGTGCGATCACCAAGCGGATGTTGGGTTTTGCCGCCGAGGCCGAAGGCCATGTCGTCGCCGACGTGCGCAGCGCGATCGAGCTCGACTCCGCTACTCGTGAGCGGCTGGTTACCAAGCTGAGTGAGGTCACCGGCAAAACTGTGAAGCTGAATGTGGTGGTCGACCCCTCCGTGGTTGGTGGGCTAGTTGCCCAAGTTGAAGACACACTGTTTGACGGGTCGGTACGCAGCCGGCTCCTGGAATTGCGAGAGGCATGGGCATAGCGTATGGCTGATCTAACCCTGACTCCCGAAGACATCACCGGTGCGCTACGCCGCAACCTGGCGGATTGGTCTCCGTCGGTTGAGGCGGAGACAGTCGGCTACGTCGACTCCGTCGGAGACGGCGTCGCTCGGGTGGTAGGTCTTCCGAACGCCATGACATCCGAGCTGCTGGAGTTCCCCGGTGGCCTCATCGGGGTGGCGCTCAATCTGGACGAGGACTCGATCGGTGCGGTCATCATGGGCGACGCATCGAAGATCGAAGAAGGCGACGAGGTGCGGTCGACCGGCCGAGTGTTGTCGGTGCCGGTCGGCGATGGTCTGCTCGGTCGGGTTATCGACCCACTTGGCAACCCGCTCGACGGCAAGGGACCTCTGGAGTACTCCGAGACCAGGCTTCTCGAGACCCAGGCCCCGTCCGTAGTCGAGCGGCAACCGGTCTCGGAGCCGTTGCAGACCGGAATCAAGGCGATTGATGCCATGACCCCCA
>JASJEG010000099.1 GCA_030064765.1 Acidimicrobiia bacterium
CCCCACGCCAAAACGCATTGAGCCGGTACTCTCCGTCCAATGCAGAAGCTCATTGCGACCGGATTTGGTGTGGGGTTGATCCCGCGGCGTTTGTTCAACACTGACAACGGTGCAGGCACCTTTGGCGCCGCATTGGCTGCACTCGTTGGCTTGGCGCTATGGACGGCACCGTGGTGGATCGACCTTCTCGTTGCGCTGGTCGCAATGGGGCTGTCGTTGTGGGCCGCCGCTCCCTTCGCCGAGGGCAACTCGGACCCCAATTGGGTGGTCATCGACGAGGTCGCAGGGACGTTGGTGGCGTTCATCGGATTGCAGGATGTCGGCTGGCTGGTGGCACTGGTGGTGGCCCGACTGGGTGACATCTTCAAGGTGCTTCCCGGCGTGCCTCAGGCCGAGCGCCTTCCCGGTGCCGTCGGCATCACCGCAGACGATGTGGTTGCCGGACTCTACGGCCTCGTCGCCGGCTGGACCGTCACCGGATTGATCTGAGGCCGATTCAACCCGGCTGCAGTTTGGGATGCGCCGCTAGCAGCACTCGGAAACTGCCAACTTGCCGCTACGCGGCACGCCTATTGCTGGAAGAAGAAGTACCAGGCGGCGACACCGACGATCGCGCTGTAGATCATCCATCTCACGGCGCTCTTGATCACGCCGACGATGAACCCGAGAACGGCGAGGACGCCGATCGCCAGCAGGACCTTGGTGAACGTGGGGTTGGATGATGCCGCTTCCAGCAGGCCATCGGGGATCTTGTCCTGAATCGACGCCGGCAGCGAGTCGACGATGTCGTCCGGGATGGCATCGAGCACGCCATCCTTGAGTTTCTGCACGACGTCATCCGGCAGCGAATCAACCACCTCGGGCGGAAGTTCCTCGATGTCGACCTGGGCAAGCAGGGTTGTATCCATCTGGGCACAATAACTGGGGAACGGGACAAACCCCGGGCACCGCAGTCAGGTGCGACCGAGCCAGAGCAATAGCAAGTCGGGATCGACCTCAGAGATCGTTGGATGCATGCCGGTGTCGAGACCCATCCTGTTGACAATCACCGTGCGCAGCCCCGCTGCCGCAGCAGCGTCCGCACCGATCCTCGTGTCCTCAACCGCCAGCGAAGTACCGGGAAGGATCCCGACACGGCGGACCGCCTCCCGATAGAGATCCGGCTCCGGCTTGCCGTTCGGCACTTCATCGCCTGCGACCGTCGCGTCGAAGTAGCGACCCAACCCGAGCACTTCGAGCTTGAGATCGAGATTGCGCCGCGAACTCGACGTCGCAATCGCAAGCGGCACCCCAACCAACGCCAAAGCTTGCGCTGCGTTGATTGCATCCGGGAAACCCTGCAGCTCGGCCGGGTAGCGGCTGCGGCGATGTTCATCAACGGCCGCTAGCACTTCACCGTATGGCGGCAGCTCGCCCCGGGCAGCGAAGTAAGCGTAGGTGTCCTTGCTATTGGTACCGGTGCAGGCCAATACATCGTCATCCGACACGTCAATCCCGTGTGGTAGCAGCACTTCTCGCCATGCGTTCCAGGAGAGCGGTTCGCTGTCGGCAAGCACTCCATCGAAATCGAAGACGACGCCATTCATTGCGTTGCCCTCTCGATCCTGTCGATCAAACGCTCCAGCCGGCCGTTGCCGTAGCTCTGCAGCCAGCTGGCCAGCAGCGGGGCCGCTTCCATCCGCTGGGCGAGCCTTATTCGAGTGCCCACACCTCCGCCGGCGGGCTCGGGATGAATCTCGACTCCGAAGGTGACCTCATCGGCGAAACGATACGATCCGAGCTTGCAGGAGTAGCCTGCCCCGGCCTCCCACTCCTCGATCTCGATGCGACGAGCAGACTTGGGGCGTTGCCAGCGTCGGGTGCGAACGAAAACGACATGTCCGCTCTGGGGAAGCTCGGTTCCCATGAATCCGACCGTAGCAATAGCAGCCCATTCGCCGATGCGAGCAGGGTCGGCCACGAGCATCCAGACCCGCGCCGGGTCCGTTCCCAGTACGCGCTCCGCAGTGCAGAGAACGTGCGTTCTCCGCGAGCCGGTTGTCTCCGTCACCCTGCTGTCGCCTTGTTGCGAATCAACTCCGAAACGACTTTCGGGTCGGCCTTTCCGCCGGTGGCTCGCATGACTTGACCGACGAGGAAGCCAATCGGCTTCAAGTCGCCGGACTGAAGCTTGGCCAGAACGTCCGGGTTATCGGCCAAGACAGCCTCGACCTCGGCCTCGAGGGCGCCGGTGTCGGAGATCTGCAGCAAGTCATGCTGCTCGGCAATCGCCCGCGGAGAACCCTCGCCTGCCAGCACCCTCGCCAGCACGTCCTTGGCCGCCGTGCTCGACAGTGCACCTTCCCCAACCATCACAGCGAGTTCCTGCAGATGTTCTGCCTGCAGATGGGTGTCGGCCAAGGTCGTTTCGTTCCTTCGCAGATACGCAACAACGTCGCCGGACAGCCAGTTGCCTACGGTACGCGCTTCGGAGCCAAGCGAAACGGCCTCGTCGAACAAGTCCGCCAGGTCCCCGGCTTCAACCATGACGGCGGCGGCCTGTCGGTCGACGCCGGTCGCGGCAATTCGATGGCGGCGAACCGCCGGAAGCTCGGGGAGTCCGGCAAAGACGCGGTCCCGCCATGTCTGGTCGACATGCAAAGGCACGAGGTCCGGTTCCTGGAAGTACCTATAGTCCTCCGACTCCTCCTTCGAGCGCATCGATGAGGTCTTGCCCGACCCTTCATCCCAGTGGCGGGTCTCCTGGACCACTTCCGATCCACTCTCGATCAAGGCAATCTGGCGATCGATCTCGTAGGCGATTGCACGCTGCAAAGAACGTAGTGAGTTCATGTTCTTGACTTCGGCACGAGTCCCGAAGTCGTCGCCGGCCCGTCGCACCGAGATGTTGGCATCGAACCGAACGCTCCCTTCCTCGAGCCGGGCATCAGAGACCCCCAGGCTGCGCACCACTCTCTGCAGCTCGGCGGCATACGCTCGGGCCTGCTCGGGGGTGCGAATATCGGGCTCGCTGACTATCTCCACGAGCGGCACCCCTGAGCGGTTGAAGTCCAACAACGAGTACTCGGCGTCGTGGATGCGGCCGGTTTCGCTCCCATGAATGCTCTTGCCGGTGTCTTCCTCCATATGGACCCGGGTGATCCCGACACGAACCTCCTCGCCATCGGCCTCGATATCGAGGTGCCCGTCGATACAGAACGGCAAGTCGTATTGCGTGATCTGGTAGTTCTTCGGGAGATCGGGATAGAAGTAGTTCTTGCGATGAAACAAAGAGCCTTCGACAAGAGTGCACTCGAATGCGGCACCGATACGGAGGATTCTCTCGATTGCCTCTTCGTTGGGTACCGGCAGCGCCCCAGGCAACCCCAGGCAAACAGGACAGACAGTCGTGTTCGGCTCTGCGCCGAAGCGGACCGGGCAGCCGCAGAACATCTTGGACTCCGTTTGCAGCTCTACGTGTGTTTCGATGCCGATGACGGCCTCCCACCCACTCATGCCGGTCGCACCTCCGAGGTGGCCAATTCGGGCCGTTGCCGGAACTCAGCCAGGCGCTCTACTTCTGCAGCTACCCGGAACAGCTGCTCCTCATGCAGTGCCGGCGCCATGATTTGAAACCCAATCGGTAGCGCGGCCGAGTCGAGCGCGATGGGTATCGAGCCCGACGGGTCACCGGCAAGGTTGCTGGCAATGGTGCACACGTCGGCGTAGTACATGCTCAACGGATCGGCGGTCCGTTCCCCTATTGGGAAGGCCGTTGTCGGACTCGTCGGCGAAACCAGGACATCGACCTTCTCATATGCAGCCGCAAAGTCTCGCCTCACCAAGGTCCGCACCTTCTGCGCTTGGCCGTAGAAGGCGTCGTAGTAACCGGCAGACAGTGCATAGGTACCGAGCAGGATTCGCCTCGCTACCTCCGGGCCGAATCCCTCAGCCCGGGTGCGAGCCATCATCTCTTCGGTGGTGTCGCCGTCGACCCGCAGGCCATATCGCACCCCGTCGAACCGCGCCAGGTTGGCCGATGCCTCGGCGGGGGCAATCAGGTAGTAGGCCGAGAGGGCCGTCTCGCTTGCCGGGAGCGAGACCTCGGTGACTTCGGCGCCCGCCGCTGCGAGCTTCTCGTACATAGCGCGGCACGCTGCGGCAACCTCGTCGTCGATTCCTTCGCCGGACAGCTCCTTGACGACACCGATTCTCATCCCCGCGACCCCGGTCTCGAGAGCGGTGGAGATCGGAGGAACATCGCCGCGGTAGCTGGTCGCATCGTGGATGTCGTGTCCGACGATCACCTC
This sequence comes from Acidimicrobiia bacterium, assembly GCA_030064765.1. Classification (GTDB taxonomy): domain Bacteria; phylum Actinomycetota; class Acidimicrobiia; order Spongiisociales; family UBA5794; genus JAAETI01. Next base: position 4,290 of record JASJEG010000099.1, read on the forward strand.
GAGCAATGCCGCCGTGTCCCCAACGGTGCGGGCAAAGGGACCGATCTGATCCAGTGACGAGGCAAAGGCGATCAATCCATACCGGCTCACCAATCCGTAGGTCGGCTTCACTCCGACGATGCCGCAGAGTGACGCCGGTTGTCGAATCGAGCCACCCGTGTCGCTCCCGAGCGCGGCCAGGGCCGAGCCGACCGCGACAGCGGCTGCCGAGCCTCCGGACGAGCCACCGGGTACCCGATCCGTGTCCCACGGGTTGCGGGTTGGGCCGTACGCCGAGTTCTCGGTTGAAGAACCCATAGCGAACTCGTCGAGGTTGGTCTTGCCGAGGATGACCGCATGTCGGTCTTGCAGCCGCCGCACTACGGTTGCGTTATACGGAGGCACATAGCCCGAGAGGATCTTGGACCCGGCGGTCGTCTCGGTGCCGCGGGTGGTCATGTTGTCCTTGAGGGCGATCGGTATTCCGTGGAAAAGACCGCCGTCATCGCCTGCTGCGAGCGCCGCGTCGGCCGCCTGGGCGGCGGCCCGGGCCGCATCTTGGTCGAAGGTCAGGTAGGCGTGGAGATGGGATTCCGTGACACCGGCGCGGGCAATCACTGCGTTGGTGATCTCGAGGGATGTCGCCTCGCCCCGGCGTATCGAGGACGCAGCTTCGCTGACGGTCAGGTCGGCGAGATCGCTCATGACTCACCCAGAATTCGCGGCACTCTGAAGTACTCCCCGGCGCGCTCCGGCGCTTGCTCGAGCACCTCGTCCCGATCCAGCGAGGCCTTCACCTCGTCCGGCCGGAAGGCGTTGGTCATGGGAAGTGGATGCGATGTCGGTGGAACGCCCTCGGTCGGGAGAGCACCAACCCGTTCTGCGTGTTCGAGTATGTCCTGGAGTTGCGAATCGTATTCGGCGAGCTTCTCCGGAGACAGTGCGAGCCGGGCTAACCGGGCCACCTTGGCGATGTCGATATCTACTGGCATGGGTGCAGATGGTACTGGAGGTGCTACTAGGAGTCTGCTGAGTAATGCCGTTTTCCAGATCGGCGGCCAGGCGCGCCACTCGCAAGGACCTCGACGCAGCCGCTACTGGATGAAGTAACGGCGAGGCGAGGACACCGCGAGTGGTGATGGCTGGTCGTCGAGATGGGTGACATGTATTGCTCAGCGGGCTCCTTACGATTGGTCCTCATCGCTCTCGCCGAGTAGCGACGCCAGCTCGGCGGACGAGTCCTCCTGCCCGTCGATGAGATACTCGCGAAGAACATCGAAAGCGCGATCTACGTTCGCAAGCTCAACCGACTCGGCGGCTTGGTGGGCCAACGCCGGATCACCCGGGCCGTAGTTGATGGCTGGGATACCCCGGCCGCTGAGCCGGGCAACGTCGGTCCAAGCCTGTTTGGCTTGGCGTTCGGCTCCGGCGATTGCGACCAGTCGGTCGAGGTGGGGGTTGTCCTCAACTACGACGCCGGCCGGCGCCCTATCGGTGATGACCACCTGATCTGCCTTGTCGGCGACCTCCCGTAGCCGAGCTTCGGCCTCGTCGAGGGTGTAGATCGGAGGAAACCGGTAGTTGAGATTGATCCGCATCTGCGCCGGGAGGACGTTGTTGGCGATCCCGCCCTCCGCCTTGGTGACCGAGAAGACCTCGCGATATTCCAGCCCGTCGATATCTACCGGGGCCGGGGCGCGTTCGTGCATCTCGGCGAGCCAAGCGCCCGCCTTGGTCACCGCGTTCTCTCCGAGCCAGGGGCGGGCGCTATGCGCTGCCTTACCTTCGAAGAGGATCTCTGCGTTCATTACTCCGTTGCACCCGAGCTCGATGTTGAGATCGGTTGGTTCGAGCACGATCGCGAACTCGCTCTCCAGGAGCCAGGGCGCCTTGTCGAGAACATTCTCCAAGCCGTTCTGGTCTGCAGGTCCCTCCTCCTTGTCGTAGAAGACGCCGACGACGTCGTACGGGCCGGTCCGCACGGCGTCGTCCTCGAGAAGGTGGACCATGACAGCAAGCCCGGACTTCATGTCCGCCGTTCCGACGCCGAGCATGCGACCATCGACGATTTGCGGCTCACCGTTGTCTTGGACGGGCACAGTGTCGAGATGGCCGAACAAGGTGATCAGCGGACGTCCTGTTTGCTGACCCACCACGAGGGCGTTGCCGATTCGAGTGACCGACTGCATCGTCCAGATGGGGAGCATCCGCTTGGCGATGGCGGTGCACAACCGGCCCTCGTTGCCGGTAACAGAGTGAATCGACACCAGCTCGGCCAGGGTTTCGTGCAGCGCACTCATACAGGCACCTCAAATACTCGAAGGGCTTCGTTCAAAGATGTCTTGCGGTCAGTAGACGAGGAGCGGCGGCCGATGATCAATGCGCACTGCAGGTCATACGACCCAGAGGGGAACGACTTCGGCCTCGTTCCCGGCACGACCACAGCTCCCGCCGGTACCCGCCCGCGGTACTCCACCGGATCCTCCCCGGTGATGTCGATGATCGGCGTCGAAGAGGTAATGGTGGTGTTGGCACCGAGCACTGCGCCTTGCTCAACGATGGTGCCCTCCACGACGATCGACCGGCTTCCGATGAACGCTCCGTCCTCGATTATGACCGGTCGCGCCCCCGGCGGTTCGAGCACTCCACCGATTCCAACCCCGCCGCTGAGGTGGACTTCGGTGCCGATCTGAGCACACGACCCAACGGTGGCCCAAGTATCGACCATCGTCCCCGCGCCAACGTAGGCGCCGATGTTGATGTAGCCCGGCATCAGGACCACTCCCGGTTCACAGAACGCGCCGTATCTGATCGTTCCCGGGGGTACTACCCGGACACCTGCTGCAGCGAGATTCGTCTTGGTCGGGATCTTGTCGTGGTACTCGAAAGGCCCGCTCTGCATGGTCTGCAAAGGAGCGACGCGGAAGTACAGCATGATGGCTTCTTTGACCCACACGTTGACCCGCCACTCGCCGTCTACCTTCTCGGCAACTCGAACTTCGCCTTGGTCCAGCGCGGCGATGGTGCGCTCGATCGCTTCGGTCGCTTCGCCGAGCAGTTCGAGGTTGGCGTACGCGGCTTCGATCAGCTCACGGTCGGTCTTCAACTCAGACACTGGACAAGCACCTCCACGGCTTGTTCACACTCTTCAACGGTAGGGACCAAGGCAAGGCGAAGGTAACCCTCTCCGCCGGATCCAAAGAATCGCCCAGGGGACACCACGACCCCAGCGTCGAGCAGCCGGTCCGTTGTCGCCAGATCATCGTCTGTCTCTACCCACATATACAAACCGGCCTCGGATGCCACAACGGGCATTCCCAACTTCTCGAAGGCCTTCCGCAGCACGGCCCTCTTGGCGGCAAAGGCCCGGCGCCGTTCCCCGGCGTGGGCATCGTCCGACCAAGCTGCGATCGCGGCGGCCTGAACAAACTCAGGGGAGGCGGTGCCGGTGGCAGTACGCAGCTTCTTGAGGGCTGCAATGGCATCGGGGTCTCCAACAATCGCCCCAGAGCGATAACCGGTCATCCCGGACCGCTTCGAGAGCGACAGGAAGGACAGCACCCCAGGGGAGCCGCTGCCGGCAACCTGCAATACGGAAGGGGGTCCGCTCGGATAGGTGCCCTCGTCATAGACGTCGGCATAGCATTCGTCCGAGAACAGCAAGGTGTCACTGGCGCGGGCCGTCTCGAGCAGGTCTACCAGCTCACGGCGTTCGGTGACCGCACCGGTTGGGTTGTGTGGTGTGCAGATCCACACGATCCGAGCTTGCTGCCAGATCTGGGGACTCACATCAGCGGTTCGCAGGACGAAGTCATCGCGCAGAATCACCGGCTCGATGCTTGCACCGGCAAACAGAGCTCCCCGCTCATAGATCGGGTATCCGGGAGTTCCGTACACCACGCCGTCACCGGAACCGCGATCCACAAACGCCAGCGGCGTGTTGAACACTGCCTCCTTGGAACCGGATGTCGGGATGACCTGTGTCTCCGGATCGACGTCGACCCCAAAGCGTCGTCCGAGGTAGCCGCTGATTGCCCTGCGGAGTTCGCCAAGACCCGCCGTAGTTGGGTACTGCGAGACCGCAGGCACATTCGACTTCAACGCCTCCGGTATGAACGCCGGCGTTGGCTCGCGGGGATCCCCTATCGAGAAGTCAATGACCGTCTTGCCGGATTCACGCAGCGCCCTCGCTCTCTCATGGACGACGGCAATCGGATAGGAACCGAGCTGTTCGAGGATCGGATTCAGACGCATCAGGCAACGGTAACCGAAAACTCGGTGGTGTCCGGGATCCCTTCCCCGCTCAGTTCGTCTTCGCCGGGGTTGTATCTCGGGTTGATATACGATATGCTTATCACGTATTTGATATCGTTAGTCTTCCGGATGGCGACCGATTTGCAGTTGGTCGAGACAACCCGACTGGAGGTAAAGGTGCTGGCTACGACACAGGAAACCCGTACCGAAGCAGGGCCAGACCTGGGCCGTGTGGCGTGGGCGCGTGGCAGGGGCTGCCTACCTCTTGCAGAGCTGCTGAGCGACGAACAGCCGATAGCGCTTGGCAGCGATCTCGCCCGCAGCTGCATCACCGCCGGAGTTGAGTTCCTGGTCGCAAGACGGGCCTTTCGATTCGACCTGGTATCAACTGCAACGCCCCACGCGATCGACCTCGCAAGCACGACTTCGGTAACGGCCGCCATTGGTGAGGGCCCACACTCCGAGCTAGCGGCAGTAGTTGCAGCACGCCTCGCCAGCAGGCTCGGTGTGCCAGGAGAGCTCGCCACGGTCTTTCGATCCGATGATTCATCTTCCGCCGCAGTGCACAAACTGGGACTGCTCACTGATCGCTTTCCGTACATGGGGGCTCGGGCGATTCAGGGCTCAACCGCCCGCGATCTCATCGATGCCTTGTCCCCTTCGACATTGCTTGTCGTCGGCGCTCCGGGCGGCTCCTGGTTTCAGCGCCAGATCGTGGGCCCCGGCCATCGTCTGCTGGTAGCTGGTCCTGCCGGCGCGGTGGTGGTCAAGAGTGCGCCCCGCCGTTGCTATCAAGACACCGTCGATGCTGGTGGTATCGCCGTCAGCCCAATGCTTGCGCTCGCCGACGCCCGCTCCTTGGTCACGCTCGACACGGTCCCGGTCGCCCATGAGGGCAGGCTCATTGGCATACTCCGCGCCAGTGCCGCGGCCAAGGGCCGATCGGCGCGGACGGTTGCCGATGTCATGGAGCCCGCGGTTGCCGTGAGCGCGACCGAGCCCGCCGATGCAGTTCACGGGCTGGCCGATTTCCTAGAGGGCGGACCTGTCCCAGTTGTCGACCGCGAGGACCGCTTGATCGGCGTGATCCCGAACGCAACACCACTCAGCCAAGAAGGGAGAACCAGGCAATGAGGAACCGATACGGACAGCGCAAGCGAGCCATCGATCCCGACACGATCCGGGCCTTCGTTCGGACAGGCGTCATCGTCGGTTCTATCACCGTGATACTCAGCGCTTACGTCACTGCGGCGCTCGGCTAGAGGGCAACAACACTCGCACTTGGTTCCGGGCCGCAAACTTGGCGCGCAGCGGACTTATTATCCAGATCTGTGAATCGCTACCGGCTCACCTTCACACTCCTCGGGCTCTCGCTGGCCGCGGTCGCTGTCGGCGCCATAGTCTTCGCTCCCAGCGGCCGGCCCTCCGAACCTCCGAGCATCGTTGAGGGCTACTCCCCCGCCAACGAATCGACCGTCCTTCGCCAGACAGCTATTCAGATCGATCTCCCGGTTGACTACGCCATAACGATGGTCGTTGACGGTGTTGCCATCCCCGAATCTGAGATCAAGGCGACTCCCGAGACCGGGCGTTTCGTCTGGCGACCGAGCGAGGAGACGATCATCTCAGAGTTCGGCCCCGGCATTCACACCGTCTGGGTCAGATGGGACACCGTTCGCGGTCTCCCCGATCCCGGTGAGTGGATCTGGTCTTTCCGGGTCCAGTAGACGCTCAGTCAACGCTCTCGTTGCCTAGCCCGTCTTCCAGCAGGGCGACAAACGCGTCCTCGTCAAGCACCCGGACCCCCAGTGTTTCCGCCTTGGCGAGCTTCGAGCCGGGCGAAGCGCCGGCGATCAGCGCCGCCGTCTTGCCGGAAACCGAACCAGTCACTTTGCCGCCGCGCTCTTCGATTAGGGCCTTGGCTTCGTTGCGGCTGAAGCCGCCGAGTGTTCCGGTGACTACAAACGACAAACCGGCTAGTGGTAGCGAGCCGGCGACGGGCTCGGCAGGCTCGGGGTCGGCGAGACGAACCCCGGCAGAAGCCAGTCGGTCCACCAAATCGCGGTTGTCGGGATCGTCCGCCCAAGCCACGACCGATCTGGCAATCTCAGGTCCAATTCCTTCGATTTCAGTGATGTCGTCTTCGCTCGCCTCCATCAGGGCCGTCAGCGACCCAAACCGGATTGCCAGAGATCGCGCCACTGTTCCGCCGACATGGTCGATGCCAAGCGCCGTGAGCACTCTGGCGAGCGGCCGGTCTCTCGCAGCATCGATAGCCGCGAGCAGGTTGTCGACCGAGGTCTCACCCCAGCCCTCGAACTCCAGCAGCCGCGCGGCTTCCAGGCGGAAGATGTCGGCTGGATCCCTGATCAGGCCCTCATTGAGCAACAGATCGACGGTTTTGTAGCCGAGACCCTCGATGTCCATCGCCCCCCGGGACGCAAAGTGATACAGATACTCCCGGAGCCTGCTTGGACAAGAGAACCCCCCGGTACAGCGAGCTTTGGCCTCACCTTCGGGCTGGACTATGGCATTGCTGCAGAAAGGGCATTCCGCGGGCATTCGCCAGATCTTGCTGCCGGTCGCCCGCTTGCTGAGGACCGGACCAACCACCTCCGGGATCACATCACCGGCGCGGCGCACCACCACGGTGTCGCCCTCCCGGACATCCTTGCGGTGAATCTCGCCTTCGTTGTGAAGCGTGGCGTTGGTGATTGTGACCCCCCCAACGAACACCGGGTCGAGCACGGCATAGGGAGTGACAGCTCCCGTGCGGCCGACGTTGATCCGAATCTCTTCGAGGGTTGTCGTCTTCTCTTCCGGTGGAAGCTTGAAGGCAACAGCCCAACGGGGGCTCTTTGCGGTATAGCCCACCTCGTCCTGCTCGCGGAGTTCGTCGAGCTTGACAACGACGCCATCGATCTCGTAGTCGTTGGCGTGCCGACCCTTCTCGGTTGTAGCAACATAGTCCTCGATTGCCGCAACATCATCGACGCGGCGGCTTGCCGGGTTGACCCGCAGACCCATATCGGCCAACCACTGCAACGAGTCCCATTGGGTTGAGAGCTCCGGACCGCCAACGACGTGACCGACTTGGTATAGCCAGATCGAAAGGGCACGTTCGGCGGTCTTGGCCGGGTCCTTCTGCCGGACAGATCCTGCCGCCGTGTTGCGCGGGTTGACATATGGCTTCTCGCCGAGTTCTGCCTGCCGGGCGTTGAGTGTCTCGAACGCGCTCACCGGCATGTATATCTCGCCGCGGACTTCCATCAGCTGTGGCGGATCGCCCATGAGACGGAGCGGAACAGCATCGATGGTGCGCACGTTCGCAGTTATGTCCTCTCCCACCGAGCCATCGCCGCGAGTTGCCGCCTGGACCAAACGACCCTCGGAGTAGGTGATCGAGACGGCTAGGCCGTCGATCTTCTGCTCACATACATAGCCGTTCGGATCCCGCCCAAGGGTACGCTCCAGCCGAGCTTGCCAGGCCTCAAGTTCCTCGATCGACTCGACGTTGTCCAGCGAGAACATCCGCTGCCGGTGCGTCACTGCCGCAAAGGCCTCGTCGAGAGGAGCGCCAACCCGCTGCGTCGGGGAGTCGATCGTTATGTATTCCGGGTGCGCGGTTTCGAGCGCAACCAGTTCGCGCATCAGCGAGTCGTATTCGGCATCCGAGATCTCGGGATCATCGAGCACGTAATACCGATGGTTTGCCCGATGCAGTGCATCGCGCAACTCGGTCAACCGCAATTCGGTGTCAGACGGCAAGTCGCTCTCCCGCTCGAATAGCTCTCCGTATCGTGCCTCCGCCGAGCACTTCATCCCCTTTGTAGAACACAGCTGCCTGTCCGGGCGCGACTGCATGTTGCGGATCTGCGAAGCGGACCGTCCAGACTCCGCCAGACCCGTCGCTGAGCGTTGCTGCCACGGGCGTGGCCCGATACCGGATCTTCACGTCGATGGCGAGATCAGCGGGCGGCTCGTCTGCGACAAAGCTCACTTCGTCAACCTCGCATCCGGTCGCCAGGAGATCCTGTTTGCGACCCAGTACAACCGTCGCCGTGTCGGGGACGATTTCGACCACATAGCGGGGCTCGCCGAGGGCGACGCCAAGCCCGCGCCTCTGACCGATCGTGAAGTCGACAACCCCGGCGTGCTCGGCAAGTTCGTCACCATCGGTCGTCACGACCGGGCCGGGCCGAGCGGCCTCAGGGAAGCGGGAACGGATGAAATCGCGGTAGCTGCCTTCGCCCACGAAGCACAGATCCTGGCTGTCCGGCTTGGCCGCAGTCCGCAATCCGAGTTGGCCGGCAATGCTCCGCACCTCATCCTTGGTCAACTCTCCAATGGGAAGCCGGATCCTGGCCAGGTCGCGTTGACCGAGCATGTGCAGCACGTACGACTGATCTTTGGTGGCGTCAACGGCACGCAGCAGGTGGTGACCGGACACGTCACTAGAGATACGAGCATGATGCCCGGTTACCAACACGTCACAGCCGAGAGCCGCCGTGCGTTCGAGGAGCACGCTGAAGCGGACTCTGCGATTGCACTCGATACACGGATTCGGCGTCAACCCCGCCGCGTACATCTCGCCGAAGTGATCGACAACTCTCTCTGTGAACTCCTCCACATAGTCGAGTACGTAGTAGGGAACAT
>JASJEG010000094.1 GCA_030064765.1 Acidimicrobiia bacterium
GGCAGCAATCTGCCGGCACAGATCGAGATCGAGTCGGTTCCCGGCGACCACTACGAGCTGCAGTTCGTCACCAAGGGCGGGGGATCGGCCAACAAGACGTTCTTGTTCCAGAAGACCAAGGCGGTCCTCAACCCCGAAGGCCTAACCGACTTCGTCGATGAAGCAATCCGCTCGCTGGGCACTGCGGCCTGCCCTCCCTACCACCTGGCCATAGTCGTCGGCGGAACATCCGCGGAGCTGACGCTGAAGACTGTGAAGCTGGCCAGCACCAAGTACTACGACGCACTCCCGACATCTGGGAACGAGCACGGACGGGCGTTCCGCGATCTCGAGTGGGAGGAGCGGATTCACGAGACGACGCGTTTGACCGGCATCGGTGCCCAATTTGGTGGCAAGTACTTCTGCCACGACGTCCGGGTAATCCGACTTCCACGCCACGGGGCCTCGTGCCCGATCGGTATCGGTGTCTCCTGCTCGGCAGATCGGCAAATCAAGGCCAAGATCACGCGGGAGGGTGTGTTCTTGGAGTCTCTCGAGCGTGACCCGGCCCGGTTCCTGCCGGACCCCGATGCAATCGCAGAGCCCGCTACGGCGGTCCGTATCGACCTGAATCAGCCGATGAGCGAGATTCGCGCCGAGTTGACGAAGCAGCCTGTTGGGACCCGGCTGGCGCTCACCGGGACGATCGTGGTGGCCCGCGACATCGCCCATGCCAAGATCGCCGAACGCCTCGACGCCGGCGGCGATATGCCGCAGTATCTGCAGGATCACATCGTCTACTACGCAGGCCCGGCAAAGACCCCGGAGGGGTATGCCTCAGGATCGTTCGGGCCCACTACGGCAGGGCGCATGGATCCGTACGTTGGTCGATTCCAGGCGGCGGGCGGCAGTTTCGTGATGCTCGCCAAGGGGAACCGGTCGAGGCAAGTCACAGATGCTTGCGCCGAGCACGGCGGTTTCTACCTCGGCTCGATCGGGGGGCCGGCGGCCATTCTGGCCAAGGAGCGCATCCGGTCTGTCGAAGTCCTCGAGTACCCCGAACTGGGGATGGAAGCCGTCTGGCGTATCGAGGTCGAGGACTTCCCGGCTTTCATCATCGTCGACGACAAGGGCAACGACTTCTACGCACAGTTCGCCAGGTAGCGAGTTTCGAGGCAACCCTCACGGCGCCACAGCCACGAGGCCACACGAGTCTATTGCTAGGCCTTCAGCGGTGGCCGAAGCCGACGCACGCCTGCGACCCGAGGCTCAGCCGAGAGACAACGCAGTTGGCGCCAGGGCTCGACCTTCTTCCCAGTGTGTCTGGAAGGCGCGGCGCCCCAGCGCGTGCTCCGCATAGCCGCGGAGTTCCTCTGACTCTCGGTCGTAATCCCCGCCACGCTGACGGGGCGGAAGGTTTCCCAACCCACGCCGCAACTCCGCGTCTTGGCCCCACAGTTGGGCGGCACGAGCGGGATCCTCTCTACGCACTGCCAGACAGGCAAGATCGGCGATCACTCCGGCGACGAAGAGGGTGTCACCGATCTCCTGGTTGATCCGCAGGCTTTCGTTCAGGTACCCCTCGCAGCGATCGAGATCGTTGCGGGCTCCGGCTATCTTGCCAAGACCCTGCAGCCCATTGGCAACGAATTGGGGGATGTCGATGCTCTCTGCCTGGCTGACGGCCTGGCGGAACCACCGCTCGGCTGCTGTCAGGTCTCCTCCCGCATAGGCGGTCTCACCCAGCACTATCTGGCTCCATGCCATGCCGTACGGGTCGCCGAGCTCTCGGAAATGGCGCTCAGCTTCTCGGCCGCGCTCCCCGGCGGTGTCGAGGTCGTCGCAGAAGACGGCCACCTGGGCAAGCACGCAGTGGGTTTCACCGACTCCCACCTGGTGATCGCTGGCTTCGTACAGCGTCAGTGCTTCTGCGAGGAGTTCACGCACCACCACGTAGTCGCCATGCCTGGCCACGGCTTGGGCTCTGTCGAACAACGCATCTGCGGTCTCGGCTACTGACCCAGCGACCCGGAAACATGTCAGTGCCGCCTCGAAATCTGGGATCGCCTTTGCGTAGTTGCGCTGCAAAGCAGCCGTGACACCGGCGGCGTGATGCAGGCGCCCGCGGAGGAGATCGTCGAGTTGGTCCTCGTGCTCGAGGCAACGGTCAAACCAACGCTGTGCTTCCCGCCAGTGGCCCCGGATCTGCCAGAACTCCCGAAGATCGGCTGAGATTGTTGCTGCGATCGACGCGTCGACCGGGGGAGTCAGCGCCCATGTGAGCGCCTTGCGTAGATTGCGTAGCTCGCGTTCGATGCGTTGGTACCACTCCGCGGCTGATCGTCGCAGCTTCTGTCGAGCCTCGTCGGCCAGGGAGGCGAAGTAGGTGGCATGTTGTTGGGCTGTTGCCTCCGACTCCCCCTGTTCGATAAGGCGCGCCGCGCCGTATTGGCGGAGCGTTTCCAGCATCGTGTAGCGCCGCTCGGCGGTGTCGTCCACGTTGACCATCGATTTGTCGATCAGCCGACCGAGCGTGTCGATTACCGGCATGTCAGGCCCGCCGACGGCCTCGGCTGCTGCGAGATCGAAACCACCGGCAAAAACGGACAGGCGTCGGAACAGGGTCATCTCTGCCGGATCGAGCAACTCGTAGCTCCAGTCCACTGTGGCCTGCAGTGTCCGCTGGCGAGGCAGGCTGGTGCGGTATCCATCTGTCAGCAGGTTGAACCGATCGTCGAGTCGTGCCGCTATGTCGGCAACGCCCAACACGCCAACCCTCGCCGCAGCCAGTTCGATGGCCAAAGGCATGCTGTCGAGCCGGCGGCATATCTCAGCCACGGTCCGGACGTTCGAAGGCGCAACAACGAATCCCGGGCGAACGTGCGCAGCCCTGTCGGCAAAAAGGCGAATCGCGGCATCCTCTAGTAGCTGCTCCGGAGAAGCCGCGGGTGGGGACAACCGGAGTGCGGGGACCCGCCACAGCTGCTCACCTGCGATATCGAGTCCTTCCCGAGAGGTCGCCAGCACCGTCAACTCGGGGGCAACGTGGAGCGCCTGCTGTACAAACGCGGCGACTCCCGCAACGACATGTTCACAGTTGTCGAGAATCAACAGAACCTGCCGTGGCCGGAGATGCTCGAGCACTGCGGTTTCGATCCTCACGTTGGGACGGCGGAGGACGTGCAGATCGTCGGCGATTGCCGCGACAACGAACTCCGGTTCGACAACCGAGGCCAGCCGCACAATCCACACTCCGTCGCGGTATCGGTCCGCGATGCGGGCTCCTACCTGAAACGCCATTCGGGTCTTGCCGGCACCACCGGCTCCGGTGAGAGTGACGAGCCTGTTCTCGTTGAGGAGGGCAGAAACATCGCGCAATTCCTGTTCCCGGCCGATGAAGCTGGAGAGACCGACGGGGAGGTTTGTCTGCATGACGGCCTGGGCCTTCAGGGGTGGATGAGTCGCAGCGAGATCCGGATGAGTGAGTTGGAAGAGACGTTCCGGAGCGGGCAAGCCGCGCAGCCGGTAGGTCCCCAGGTCGGCGAGGTCGGCCGTAGGCGGGAGCGACCCTGTTGTCAGCTCGGCGGTCGCGGCCGAAACGACTATCTGTCCGCCGTGTGCGGTCCCGAGAAACCGAGCGCAGCGGTTGAGGGCGCGGCCGAGGTAGTCGCCATCCTCCGGGAACGCAGTACCGGTGTGGATCGCCATGCGAACTCGGATTGGTACTGGGGCGCTCGCAGGCGCAGCCAGAAGCCGAAGTTGTGCCGTCAGGGCGGCAGTTAGGGCATCGGCCGCGGCGTGGAATGCTGCAAGACTCCCGTCACCTGCGGTCTTGAACACGACTCCGGAAGAGGTAGCAACGGCGTCTGCAACTGTGCGCTCGACCGTCTTTTGGGCTTCGAGCATCGCGACTGCATCGGTTTCCCAGAGCGCGGTCGAACCCTCGATGTCGGTAAACAGGAACGTGACGGTTCCTGCCGGCAACTTCGCTTCGTGTTGCATGCCGGTGCGCCTCGGGTCAAGCCCGGGTATCGACCCGGGATATGGCGACCGCGTGGTCAATGGTCAGTCTAGGAACCAGTTTTGCCGTCACGAAGCCTGGCGATGCCGGCATTGGGCTTGCTTGATGCCCTCCAAGGCAACACGTTGGAAACGTCGTCCCACCAGCAGTTATCTCGCGTAGGTTTGAGCGCAACCGGCCATCTGAGGTCGGCGAGGAGAGGGAGAACCATGGAAGAGCACCCAAACGCGATCCGCTACCGGGAGATGTCGGCGGCAATGAATGCGGGAGACATGTCCGGGCTGGACCAAGCCATTGCCGACGACGTGGTTTGGTGGGAGATTGGTGCGGCCACGCCTGTGCGGGGGAAGCAGGCCCTGATGGAACGGATGCAGGTATTTGCCGACTACAACATTGCCGGCGAGCTGCATGATGTAGTGGCCAACGACGACCATTTGATTGCCCTGATGAGTGTGACGGCAACCAAAGGGGATTCGTCGCTGAGTTATCGCACTGCGGAAATCCACCACGTCAACGAGAGCGGCCAGGTAACGGAGCGCTGGGCATTCTCGGATGACACTCAGGCGATAATCGACTTCTTCGGGTGATCCCACCTGTGCTTTCGTCTATTTGAACGAGTGTTGAGACGCGCTTCACTGCGTGTGTAGGGTCGCCCGATGAGCAGCCTCGACAGCTTCCTTCGGAACTCGGTTGGAGGAACCCCGCTGGTGCCTCTCGAGAAGGTCGTCCCAAGCGGATGTGGTGACGTTTGGCTGAAGCTGGAATCGAGCAACCCGACGGGGAGCTACAAGGATCGGATGGCGATCTCGGTGATCGGCGCTGCTCTCGACCGGGGCGAGATCGGTCCCGGCGACAGGGTGGTCGAGTACACCGGAGGCAGCACAGGCATGGCCCTCGCCTTCGTGGCCGTCCGAGCCGGCCTGAAGTTCACAGCAGTGTCGTCTGATGCATTCTCTGATGTGAAGCTGCGTTCGATGGCCGCCTATGGAGCAGAGGTGATCATCGAACCGAGCGACAACCGCAAGATCACTCCCGAGCTGATCGAGAGAATGCGCCAACGAGCAATGCAGCTCTCCCGCAAGCCGAGAAGTTGGTACGCCGACCAGTTCGGTTCGCCCGATGTGCGGGCGGGCTACCGACCTATGGGAACCGAGATCGCTGCGCAGGCCAATGGCCGAGTCGACGTGCTCTGTGCTGGTGTCGGTACGGGCGGTGCCTTGATGGGAGCCGCCGATGGGCTTGACGAAGCCGGGGTGACGCCGGACGTCGTTGCTCTCGAGCCGGCCCAGTCGCCCCTCCTCACCACCGGGGTTGGCGGGCCCCACCGGGTGGAGGGCATCGGGGTTGGGTTCGAGCCGCCCTTTCTAGATCGCAGCCGATGTAGCGATATCAGGACCGTCGACGAAGCAGACGCCATGACGATGGCGCGCCGCCTGGCCGCTGAGGAAGGTCTGCTGTGTGGAGTTTCGACAGGCCTCAACGTTCATGCCGCCATACAGCTTGCCCGCGAACGCGGGCCAGGATCGACCATCGTCACTCTCGGTTGCGACAGCGGCACGAAGTACCTAACAACGAACCTCTTTGCGTGACGGCACGAACAACCGGTAACAGTCTGCGGCTCATGGCATTCAGCAGGGTCTCGTTGTGACCTTTTCCCCTGGCGGGCAACGGTACGCGAGCGCAGACTGAGACCGATCTCGTGGAGGTGCGTTTGGGTCAGGTGGTAGGCGGTGGCGCTTCCGACGTAGGCACGGCTGGGCGCCGCAACCGTTGCACAGGCGTGCTCTTCGTGAGCTTGATTGCAGCGATCTCGGTCGGATGCTCGAGCAACGAGGCAGGCAACGGCGCCGCCACAACAGCAGCCCCGCCGCCTACCAGCGTTTTGACTCTCGAGGAATGTGACGGTGTCACGGAGCTCTTCCCCGTGGCGACCGTGCAGGTGATCCCCGATCACTCCTGTTTCAGCTGGATTGACCGGTCGATCGGTCGGGCTGTGCGAGGAAGCACGGGTAGTGCATCGGTATGGAGTCGCCGTACCCAGAATGGCACGGCCCTGATCGTTGGGGCGATTCACACCTTGGGGCAGGGATGGTTCGGCGCCGCCGGCACGCCGATCGGTGAGGCGATCGTGAACCCCAGCCTCCAGACCGGGGTGCCGCGCCTGTTCCTGCTTCGTTCGGACGGCTCTGGACCCGACGAACTGGCCAGCCCGTGGTTCGGGGTCTACAACCCAGCGATCGCGGCAGAGCGTAACGACAACCTCATGCAGGAAGTACTACCTCGCGAGGACTTCTACGTCGCCGCCACCGACAACCAGAAGCTCGATGTCAGCAGCTTCCCGCCGGTGCCGGAACCTATCCAACCTGGACTAGTTCCGCTTTACGACCCAAACGAAGTGACGTTGGCTACGCCGACCTTTGCCGAAGCCGTTCCAGACTCACTGGTGCTGCTGTTGGGGTACCCCAACGAGACGGGTGAGCTTACGGCCGCAGTCGGCCGGGTACTAGACGACGCCGCAGCATTCAGCGCGATTGCGACCCTGGCCGAGCTGGGTGATCCGGAGGGGGCTGTCCCATACGAACCGGACGTGGAGATGATCATCGAAGGGTCTGCCGTTGCCGGGATGAGCGGCGGCCCGGTCGTCGACGGGGAAGGTCGTCTCCTTGGTGTAATGGTCAGAGCGACGGAGGACCACGGCGGAGTTTCGTACGTCAGGGCAGTGAGGATGAGCCACGTCGCCGGGCGCGTTACGGAGGCATACGATTCGCTTTCCGAGGCGCTCCAGGCCGCAGTCGGCGGATACCTAGAACGATGAGACGATCTGTGCCCGTTGCGCATGACGGGCGAATGCGCAGCATGGAATGAGCAGCAGTAGCTTGCGGAGGATGACGCGATGACCGAGGTAACAAACCACCGGGTCGTTGTTTCGGAGCGGGGCGGTCCAAACGTGCTGGAGGTCGTGGCGGAGCCGATTCCGAATCCTGGCCCTGGCGAGATCCGACTCAGAACACTCGCCGCCGGGGTTTCTGCGTTCGATGTGATGCTGCGATCGATCACCTTCCCGGGCTTCCCGAAGCCCCCGTTCACCCTCGGAGTCGACGTGGTTGGCGTAGTGGACGCACTTGGCAACGGGGTCACGGCACCCGAGAAGGGGGAGACTGTTGCTGCTCTGCTCGACATGGAAGGCGGCAGCTATACGGAGTACGCCTGCATTCCTGCAGACCGAGCGGTCCCCGTTCCCGCCGGTGTCGATCCGGCTCAGGCAGTGTGTGTCGTCGCCAACTACCTCACTGCGTACATGATGATGCACCAGATCGCCAACGTGGAGGCGGGGGAGAGCATCCTCGTTCACGGTGCTGCCGGTGGTACCGGCACCGCCCTGTTGGAACTCGGTGGGCTGGCCGATCTCGATGTATACGGCACCGCGTCCAAGCAGAACCATGATCTTGTTGTGTCCTATGGAGCGACGCCGATTGACTACCGCTCCGAGGACTTCGTTGAGCGAGTCACAGAACTCACCGGAGACGGTGTGGACGTCGTGTTCGATCAGATCGGCGGTTTCCGCCAAGTGTGGCGGTCGTATCAGGCTGTGCGCAAAGGAGGCCGTCTGATCTGGTTTGGTGTGACCGGGACCAAGCATCACGGGCGATGGGTGATACCCGGCAGCCTGTTAGCAAGGACCGTGGTAGCGCTGATTCCGGACGGCAAGAAGGCGCCGCTCACCCCGGCGGCATCACCCGACAAGATCGAAAGATATTCAGATACGCTTGCGAAACTGCTCGAATGGCTGGCCGCCGGCAGCCTCCAGCCACACGTGCACCAACGAGTTCCATTGCTAGAGGCAGCCCGCGCTCACGAGATGATCGAGAGCGGCAAGTACGCCGGCAAGGTCGTTCTCGTCGCCTAATCAGCCGCAGCGCCCAAGCATGGGCGCTTGGTGTCGAGGCTGAGCTCCAACACTGGAACACGAAATAGTGGCGGTGTCTCCGTGGTCCGCTCACAAGTTCTCCACATTTGTTCGAGATCGTGATCTCAGTCAAAGAAGGAGTGCAAGCAATGTTCCGGTTTCTCATCGCCGCCCTGGCCGTGGTTGGGATCGTCTCGTTGTTCTCGAATGGTGCTTCGGCCGCAGCAACCGGAGTCGGGTTCCTCTTCCTGTTCCCGCTCCTGCTGCTGGCGAAGATCCTGTTCGTCGTGATGCTGTTCGGCTTCATCGGTCGAGGATTCTCCCGGCGTGGTCCGTCGCGGGACTGGTCGGGCTGGGGCCGGTGGGATCGGCCACAGCGGCGGGGCGATGAGCGCAGGAATCGTGAGGGCGATTTCGAGGAGTGGCACCGGATGGCCCACGCAAAAGAGGAAGTCGACAGCTGGATCGAAGACGTCGAGTGACTGCAGGTGCGACAATGCCACCCGTGAAGAAGGTTCTGGTCGTCGAAGATGAAGTCAAGATCGCCCGGCTGGTGCGGGACTATCTGCACCAGGCGGGCTTCAACGTGCTCGAGGCAAGCGATGGGCCGGGGGCGCTTCATCTGGCCCGCGCCGAGCGTCCCGACATGATCGTTCTAGATCTAGGTCTGCCGGGCATGGACGGCTACGACGTCACGCGCGAGCTGCGAGCGAAGTCATCTGTTCCGATCATCATGCTGACCGCACGCAGTGAGGAGAGCGACCGCATCGTCGGACTCGAGCTCGGTGCCGATGACTACGTTGTGAAGCCCTTCAGCCCGAAAGAGCTCGTTGCGCGGATCAGGGCCGTGCTCCGACGCGCCGACGCAACGCTGGGTGGAGGTGAGGTGGTGCGCGCCGGCCCGCTGACTGTCGACATACCCAAGCGAAGGGTGTCGGTCGATGGGTCAGACGTGTCACTGACGGCCAGCGAATTCGACATCCTGCTGATGCTGGCTCGCCAGCCGGGGCGCATCTACACCCGGGCCCAGTTGCTCGACGCCGTCCGCGGCGTCTCCTTCGAGTCATATGAGCGAGCCGTCGATGCCCACATCAAGAACATTCGTCGCAAGATCGAATCCGACCCTAAGCACCCAGAGCTGGTGCTCACTGTGTACGGCGTCGGCTACAAGTTCACCGATGCGTAGGCAGTTCTGGGTCGAAGGTGATTGGCCCCACGACTGGCGCGGCGCCGGTCCTGGCGCCCAGGCGTGGCAGGGCTTTGGGCGGCGGATGGCAATGGGTCTCCTGTTCTTCTTCGTCATCGGTCCGCTACTGCTGCTCACGTTGCTCATCGTTGTTGCCACGGTGGCGTTTGAGGTTCCCGGCTGGGTGTGGCTGGTGATCTTTGGGTTGCCGATCATCTTGGTGGCGATGCTCGCCGTCTTCGGCCGCTTTGCGTTCAGGACCCTGCTCCCGGCGCGATCACTGATCCGCGCCGCCGGGTCACTCGCCGACGGCGACTACTCAGTCCGGGTGGCGACAACCAATCCGGCTGTAACCCCGGTGGTTTCCTCCTTCAACCAAATGGCCCAACGTCTCGAACTCGCCGACGAGCAGAGACGCCAGCTGCTGGGGGATCTCGGCCACGAGCTGCGGACGCCGCTCACCGTTATCAGGGGTGAGATTGAGGCAATGCTCGATGGTGTGCACCAACCGGACCCGGACCACCTCGAAGTCTTGCTCGATGAAGTCCGGGTAATGGAGCGGTTGCTCGAGGACCTGCGCACCTTGAGTCTCACCGAAGCGGGCGCTCTTGCGCTCCACCCCGAGCCCACTGATCTGATAGACCTGGTTGCCGACGTGGCCGGGGCTCATCGGCGGCTCGCTTCTGCCAAGGGCGTAGAGATCGTGCTCGACTCCGCTGTGCCAGTTGCCGAGGTGATGGTGGATCCGGTCCGCATCCGCGAGGTCGTCGCCAACCTCGTGGTGAACTCGTTGCGGGCCATGCCGGATGGGGGCGAGCTGCGGCTCGGCGTGGCGGCCGGGGAGGGCTCGGTTCGGATAGCGGTCACGGACACGGGCATCGGCCTGCCCCCCGACGAGGTAGCTCGTGCGTTCGACCGTTTCCACAAGGGGTCGACGTCCTCGGGTTCCGGACTCGGGCTGACGATCAGCCGCGATCTGATCGAGGCGCATGGTGGTTCCATCAGCATGGAGAGTGAACCCGGGGTTGGTACCACGGTGTCGATCGATTTGCCGATTCTCGACACTGGCTGAGCTAGCCCTAGCCGGCCACTCGACAGAGTCGGGAAAGGGTCCCATGGCTCAGCAAGATGGGTCCGAAGCCCCTTCGCTGCGGGCATCTCTTCGGCTTCGCTAGAGGGTGGGCGAACGAAAGTCTGACAATGGCAGCCGTGCGATGAGCGGCCAGGTCCAAGCTCCACCGATCAGGGTGCCGACGCACAATCTCACCCGGTATCTACGAACCACCATCGAGGTGAGCGACAACACGGTGCGGTGGACAGTGCCCCGCACGATCCTCGGGCTGATGCGTGTCGGTCTTCGCCTGGTGGCGGTACCCGTCGCTGATGTTGTCTCGATCAGGGTGGGAAGAGCCGTGAGCCCACTGCGCCTGGTGATCGGGTTGGCCGGTGTGATCCTGCCGTGGTTCTTCCTGCCATGGTGGGCGGCACTCCCTCTACTTCTCATAGGGCTGTGGATCACCCTTGTTGCGCTCGGGCCTCAACTGATCCTTGCGACGCAACAGAACGAGACCCATCGGGCGCCGGTGTGTTTTGGCCACCAACTCGACGCTGAGCTGTACATATCGGTTGTAGAGGATCTGGTCGCCGAATCAGGCGCCGGGCAACAGGGCTAGATCGAGCCCGAAGCCACCACCGATGCGCTTGTCCGCTACTGTCCCGCCTCACGTCGAGGAGAGGGAGAGCGCGGGTGGCCGACAGTCACAACCCGATAGTACGCGGCGCCAAAGTGTGGCTTCGTAGGTTCGAGAAGGACGATATCGCCGAATACAAGCGGGCTGTCAATGATGCCTACATCGCCCACTGGGCAGGCTACGTCTACCCGCAAAACGACGTCATGGCCGAGAGCTTCTTCGAGCGCCGGGCAAGTGGTGACGAGTACTTCTTCGTGATATCGCCATTAGGCGGAACGGACTTCCTCGGAACGATCTGGTTGTGGAACATAGGAGGCCGGCTCGGTGGTGCCGAACTGAGCATGTTCATTGTCGAGGCTGAGAACCGCGGCAAGGGCTTCGGCACCGACGCCATCAATGCCATGCTCGATTTCGCCTTCGGAAACCTGGAGCACCACCGGGTTTGGCTGACCACTCTCGCCTCCAACGAGCCGGCGCATCGGGCTTTCGAGCGTGCCGGGTTCACCAAAGAGGGTGTGGTGCGTGGTCACTATCTGCGCCACGGTGAACGCTGCGATTCGGTGCAGATGTCGATTCTGCGGCCCGATTGGCAGGCGCTGGAACGTTCCCGCTCATGGGACTACACACAGCTGACGTAACGATCCGTCGCCGGCGATCTGCTCTCCGGTTGCTAAGCGATATCCATCTGCAGGTACTCGATTCCTTTTGTCCGACCCGGCTGCAGATTCGTGTCAGGCGGCACAACGGCAGCGGCCTCTTCCTTGGTGATCAGCCGGGGCGAAACCAGGTCGAACTCGTCTCCCGCAACCGATAGCTTTGCCGACCCGGCCGCCATCACGTTCTGTACCCAGTCGCTGGCCGACGTGTACATGAGTAGGAACACAAAGCCGCCCTCGGTGCGGTGAGCATCCAGCGGGGTGCGGTACTCGTTGCCCGAGGACCTACCGATATGGGTGATGACCGGACGCTTGCCGCGCCGCAACTCCATTGGGTTGAACACCCGCTTGTTGATCTTGGCCACCCACTGTGGGACCGGCATGCGCCACCTCGTTTCGTATCGTCGCCATAGGTTATTGATGGTGCCGCGACGGTGCGAGTCTCGATGTCAACCGGTGACGAGGTATGCCCCGACCAGGGCAAAGGAGTTGGTAGCGGCGTGTGCGATGTAGGGGGCGAGCAGACTGCGGCTGCGCACCCTTAGCCAGCAGAACACAAGCCCGGCCAGGGTGGTCGCAGCTATTGCTCCAGCGACCGCGCCAACGCGACCCGCCGACGCAAGCGCGAGGCCGTTGGTATCCAACAGTTCGATGCTCGGCCTGATGTGCCACAGACCAAACACAAGGCTGCTTCCCGCCGCTGCCCAGAGCGGCCGGGCGATCCGACACCAGGCCCCGAACAGGACACCACGGAAAGCGAACTCCTCGAGGAGAGCCGTGCCAAGAGGGATTCTCACCAGCGCCCGGTAGGCGAGCAGGCCGACCGACATGTCCTGCGCTCTGGCGTCCTCGAAGAACCCGTGGAAAGCCGGGACCGCGACTCCGATCCCGATGATCGCAACAGCAATCACCGCAGAACCCCCGCCCCACTTCGCGCCGGAAGCGATCGAACGCCGTTCCAGCCCGAGGTCGGAAAGGGATAGCCGCGTGCGCAAGGCGAGACGCAGGAGAACCAGCACCATCCCGACACTGAGCGGGACGTAGACCACGTTGTACACGGGGAGGAGATGCACCACGCTGCTGTATGTCACTAACGCGGTACTCAGACCCGCTACGAGCAGTTGATTGCGGTCCCAGCGCCATCGACTCATCGGCCGATCCTACGGGTTGTTCCTCTCACATGGCTCTGGATGGTCGAGGGCCAGAGGTCCGCCTTGGTCCGCTCAGTCCCACCGAAAGAGCCGAACGGCCAGGAATCCGATGACCAATGAATAGGCAGCCATGACCACTAAATAGAGCGGTTCCGGTGTTGCACCGAACCAAGAATCCGTGAGGGACCCGACCGCGGCGCCGAGGGGAGTCAAGTCGCTTGCCGTTTTCAAGCCGCCGGGCATTACTGCTCGGGGAATCCACAACCCGCCCAGGAACAGCATCGGAAAGTAGATGGCCATTCCGATTGCCGCTCCTGAGTTGTTGCTGCGAGCCAGGGCCCCTACGAGCAGCCCCAGGCTGAAGATCGATGTGGTCGCGAGAATGAACGAGATCACGAACCAAAGGATCTTCTCTGGGAACCGGATGTCGAACGCAAGCATCGCCACCAACACCGCAATCAC
>JASJEG010000095.1 GCA_030064765.1 Acidimicrobiia bacterium
CACCCCGGCTCAACGCCAACAACACCTCCCGCGCCACCAACCACGAAGTCTTCGGACGGCCCATAACCCACCTCCAAGGTCACACCCGTCGCGCACACCACCTGAAGCCGCCGGAATATGTTCCGCTGTGGGACGCCAAAACGCGATTGGCGCGCATCAGTAAAGTGATCGTATGCATTACCTAGTCGTCACCGAATGCCAGGTGCCAATGCCGATGCGACAGGAGTTCGTCGGCGCCGTACAGCGCTGGGAGGAGCAAGCCGGCGCGATGGAGGGGGCGCCCGACGTTCACGCTGTGTATCTCGATTCCGATGATCCCGGCAAGGTTCTGATCGTTACCCAGTTCAACTCGAAACGAGATGCAGAGCGATTCAAAGAAACCGGCCTCATGGACGACTTCCATGCTGGGCTTCTCAGATGCACGGCAGCGCCACCGAGCCTCCGCACCTATGACCTCTTCTATGCGACCGGGCCCGGCGACCGACGCGTCATCTTCGGTCAGGACGCCTAGGGCCGCAGCGACCTCGCATCCAGCCGCCACCCCGATCAGCCGAGGATCGAGACCGCCAGAAGTGCAACCGCTCCACCGGCGACGAGGTAGCCAAGCGCAACCCACAGCGTGGTTCGCAGCGTTGCCCCCTCGTTGCCAGTCTCGCCGACTACCGCAGCCGCTGCGATCACGTTGTGAGGGGCGATCATGTTTCCGGCTGCTGCGCCGAACCCCTGCGCCCCGACCAAAGGCAGTACTGGTACACCCAGAGTGCGCGCCGTAACCACCTGGAAGTCGGTGAACAGGATGTTCGATGCGGTTGCCGATCCGGTTATGAACGTACCGAGGGCCCCAACCATCGGCGCGAGGAGAGGCCACGCGTCGCCGGCCGCGTCGGATGCCGCCTGAGCGAGCGTATCGATCATCCCTGCCGCCACCATGACCCGAGACAGCCCGAGCATGGCTACCAGGGCAACAACAACCGGCCCGATCTGGCCCACCGCTGCCCGAAGAGCAGAGGCCACGGCGCTCCAGGGGCGTCGCTGAATCAGTGCACCGACGAGCAGCCCGCCGATCAGCAGCGTTCCCGGGTGGTAGAGGGGGGCAAAGGAACCCGAGAACCCACCAGCCAATTCCCACTGGATTTCGATGTCCTGGAGTGCGTCCGATATGCCGGGAACGAGCCGGGTGACGAGAACCAAGCCAACGACGCTCAGGTAGGGCGCGGCGGCCCACAAGACCCCGGGGTCTTCCGTCGAGGCCGCAGGTGCTTGTGTCGGGCCGAGGCGCCGCACAAGCCACACGAACCCGAGACCTCCGACCAGCGCGCCACCGAGGGTTGGTAGCTCAGGTCCGACCACCCAGGCGATCCCGAGGTATGGGACGAAGAACAGGGCAGAGGCGCCGAGGGTGGCTGGGACCGCCGATCGGGTCCGATCGCCGGGCGCCGCGGCCCGGCTCGCCAACACCATTACCACCAGTGCCAGTGCCACTCCGAGAAAGGCATGGTAAGGGGCGGTGGCGCGGGCAATCTCTAGGGCAGTGAACTCGGAGGCGGCAACCTGCGGCACGATGGGCGTGCCGATCGCACCGAAGGACACACCCGCAGCATGACCCACGAGGGCGAGGATCACTGCCTGGAGCGGTGCAAACCCGGCGCTGACCAGAAAGGGAGCAGCAAGGGCGGCGGAAGTCCCAAAGCCCGCAGCTCCCTCCATGAAGAGCGCAAAGAACCAGGCAATCAGCAGCGCCATGACCCGAGGATCCCCTGTCACTCGACCGAGGGCTCGTTCGAGGATGCCAAGCGCTTGTGACGCCACCTGCATCTGGTGGATGGCCAGTGCCGGGATGATGATCCACAGAATGGCCGCGGCCGTGAAGAGTGCCTCGGAGAGAGCGCCCACCGTTGCTGCCCCACCGCCAACCTGCTCGGTGAGGGTCTCCCGAAAGGGCGACCATGCAAGGATCAGCGAAAGGGTGAGACCCACCACGCCGGCTCGCGATGCGGGCCAGCGCAGCACGAGCATCAGGACGAGGATGAGAAGAATCGGAAGCGCGGCCAGCAGTGTCATGAGCGCAGCAGGTTAGGCCGTGGCCTAGCCCTAGAAGACTGCGTGTCCGACAGCGAGCGCAGGAGCGATTCGGTGCGTCACGACAATTCTTGGGACCTCAGCACGGAGGCCAATTCGAGTTGCTTGCGGCAAGGTCGGCTACCCGGAGCCAATCCGTATGCGCCTACACCTCCAGCGCGTTCTCCCGTGCGATATCGCCGAGGAAGCTGGCCGATGGTTTTGGGGTCCTGATCTGCGTGGTGCGATCCACGTCGATCAGCCCAAAGCGCATGCGGTATCCAAGGGCCCATTCGAAGTTGTCGAACGCAGACCAGTGCAGGTAGCCGCGTAGCGGAATCCCTTCGGCCAGCACACCGTGCAACGCGCTGAGCCCCTCGCGAATGAACGCAACTCGCTCCTCATCATTCGTCGTGGCGATGCCGTGCTCGGTAACGATGATGTCCTTGTCGGGATAGAACTCGTGGGCACGCCGGACGGTGGCGGCCACCGCCTCGGGTCGGTACTCGTAGCCCATATCGGTCGTCCTGACTTTGGAGCTCCTCCGATCGTCGCGCCGGGCGAGGAACCGTATGAGCGGCGGCAGGACCGTCTTGCGTACCGGGCCGAACCCAACCAGCGCCCTCGTCAACGGCGCTGCCAGCGCAGGAGGGTCGAGCACGATCCGCGTGTAGGTCTGGACGCCGATGAAGTCATCCTCATCGGAGACCTCGAGGAAACGGTCCTCCATCTGGCCCCGGAAGTACTCGACAAGCGGCCGGCCGGCCTCGTTGAACTCCCACTCGATCATGGCGTGGGTGGCACCGACTCTGGCCTCGGGTCGGGCCTCCTTGACCGCGCCGCGTGACAGGACCAAGGCCCGGCACAGACCATCGATCGCAGTGTTCCAGGTGGCGAGTGACTTCGCGCCCGGCGGGAAGTCGAGCGCTCCGAGGTACCCACCGAAAGCAACATTGCCCGGCTCATTGACGGTGCAGTACCAATCAACCAAATCGCCGAGCTCGTCCACGACCTTGCCGGAATACCTCGCCAGCAGCGCGGGCGCCTCCGGATTCAACCACCCGCCCTGGGCGGCCAGCCACACCGGAAGCGTGAAGTGGTTCAGCGTCACCATTGGGACCATCCCGGCGTTGCGCACGGTCTCGGCCATATTGCGATAGTGGGCAAGGGCCTCCGTATCGAAGACCCCCTCAGTGGGTTCGATGCGCGCCCACTCCGTCGAGAAGCGGTAGACCGGTAGACCAAAGCCGGCAAGCAGGGCGACGTCCTCGGCATAGCGGTGGTAGTGATCGATAGCTGACCCGCTGGGCTCGGTCAGGGGCGTAGAAGGGTGCTGTTCCCAGGCCCACCAGTCCGAGTTGCGGTTGTCACCCTCCACCTGATGCGCAGCTGCGGCAGTGCCCCACAGGAAGCCGGGAGGGAACTCGAGTCTCACCCGGCGCACCCTAGTGCCTTCTCACCCAGGCCGATCGCCGACTGCAGACGGATTGGGCTTCTTCGGTCCATCCGAGGGTTAGTTGCGGCGCAATCTGCCAGTTCGCAACCGGCGGTAACCTGCTGCCGTTTCTCGAGGAAGGTTCCCTGTGTCGGTGATCGAGGCCGCTCCGGCGTTCTTGCTGCTGGTTCTCTCCCTGTTCTCGGCAGTGGCAACCATCAATGCAGTTCGGCCGTTTCGACAGTTTGTGCTGCTGCTCCCGAGCATGCTGTGGTCGTGGTTGGTGCTGGGGTTGTTGGGCCGGCTCCTGATCGCGCAAGTGTTGGCTGCCGCAGTGCTCATCGCCGCCGGTGCTCTCGATTACCTCATCGGTCTGGTCGGACTCTCGATCCTGGTGATCTCATGGGCCGGCATGCTGTATGCGATTCTGCGGACGCGGGCGGCAAAGCGCGTTGTCGACGGGGCACTGGCAGACGCCGGGGTTGCGCGCACAGCGGCGAAAGTGGCACGGTGGCGAACTCTGCTGGCTTTCCCGATCCGCGGCCGCTCCGTGGTCAAGACAAAGAACGTGCCGTTTCGACGGGTTGCCGGACGCACTCTCAAGTTGGACATCTTTCACGACCGCTCGGCCGACACCGACCGCCCGGTGTTCGTCTACATCCACGGCGGGGCTTGGGTCATGGGCAGCAGGCGTGAGCAGGGTCTGCCGATGGTCCATCACCTTGCTCGCAACGGATGGCTGTGTTTTTCCGTGAGCTACCGCCTGAGCCCGGGTGCCGGCTGGCCGGACCATCTCGTTGACATCAAGGCTGCTTTGGCGTGGGTTCGCGAGCATGCCAGCGAGTACGGCGGTGACTCCTCGTTCGTAGTCGTGTCCGGCGGATCGGCAGGCGGCCACCTGGCCGCCATGGCCGGGCTGACCGTCAACCAGCCGCGCTACCAGCCCGGCTTCGAGGCGGATGACACCTCGGTAGACGTTGTGGCTCCGATCTACGGAATCTACGACATGACGAACCGACTCGGTCGTCAGAGCAAGCAGTTTCTCCCCCAGCTGGTGGAACCGCTGGTGGTCAAGGCATATCTCGAGGACGAACCTGAGAAGTTCTTCGACGCCTCACCAATCGACCGGATCCATGCGGGCGCACCTCCCTTTGTCATCCCCCACGGTGATCTGGATACGCTGTCCCCGATCGAGGAAGCTCGCGCTTTCGTCGAGAAGCTGCGAGCGACCTCGACGCAGCGAGTTGTCTATATGGAATTCCCCGGGGCGCAACACATCTTCGATCTCGGATACTCACATCAGTCGGCCCAGATGATCGAAGGAATCCTCTCCGTCCTGGAGGACGAGCACGGGCGAGCCCGGCAACGAGGTGCGGCCTCACCCGCTGTCGAGCAAGAGCGAAACCACTAGTAGGCAAGGCCTGCCGAGCACCATGTCGGTCGCTTGTCTATGAGTCGCGCTGCGGGCGGGGCTTGCGGAGGCGGCGGGCGCGACGGGCTGCGTCGACCAGCACCGCCTCCATCTGGGCATTGACCGAGCGGAACTCGTCTGCCGCCCATGCTTCGTAGGCGTCGTACAGCTCCTGGGGGATGCGAAGCAAGTATTGCTTGCGTTGGCGGGCCATAGCGGTACGCCTACCGGCTGAGCGTTCCCACGTTGACCACGGGGTTGGTCGGCTGGTCACTGGCGATTACGGTCATGAGGTTGGCGGCAAACGTGGCCTTGCGGTCCTCGTCCAGGGCGATGGACTCGTGGTCCTGGTCGCCTTCTTCGAGGCCGGCAACGGCGTCGCGTACCATGAGCACGGCCCCTTCAACGATCTTTTTGCGGGCGGCCACGATCGCCGAAGCCTGTTGCCTCCGCAGCATCGACTCGGCGATCTCCGGAGCGTATGCCAGGTCGGTGATCCGGGTCTCCATGATCTCGACACCGGCATCGTTGGCACGATCTTGCAGCTCGACCTGGAGATCCTGATTGATCTCGCTGGTGTCTCCGATCAGCGTGGTCACATCTGTTTCGTCGAATGCGTCGTACGGATACAAGCGGGCCAGCTGACGGACGGCGGACTCGGCCTGGATCTGTACGTAGTTCGTGAAGCTGTCGACGCCAAAGATGGCTCGCGCCGTGTCGACGACCCGCCACACCACCACTGCGGCGATCTCGATTGGGTTGCCGCGGGCGTCGTTGACCTTGGAGGTCTGGGTAGTGAAGTTCCGCACCCGCAAAGACACCTTCTTCTTCACATACAGCGGGTTGGCCCACCGCAGCCCCGGCGTGGGGTCGCTACCGCGGTAGTCACCAAACAGCGT
Organism: Acidimicrobiia bacterium; assembly: GCA_030064765.1. Classification (GTDB taxonomy): domain Bacteria; phylum Actinomycetota; class Acidimicrobiia; order Spongiisociales; family UBA5794; genus JAAETI01. The sequence goes on from JASJEG010000095.1 coordinate 5,804, forward strand.
CAGCACAGCGGATTGGTTGGGCTGGATCATGTAGAAGCCGATGGCGACGACGACGAAGGTGATCGAGAGGATGATTGCCAGCAGTATCACCCAGAAGTTGCCGGCGGCAGCCCCGACGATGAAGAGGGCAATGGACCCGAGCAGTATGGCGATGTCGGCCAGCAGCCAGGGGATTCCCCCACGGGAGCGAGCCGGCGCTTCGGAGATCTGCAAGTTGGTTTCCCGAACAGTCATGATGACTCCTCTTGTCAACTAGAAAATGGGTATCAAAATGATATCACATTGATAAGCTCTCAGACAAGGAAGAGATTGCCCTCGTCGCAGCTGTCGCAGTGCTTTACATAGACGGCAAGCGGACCCGACCCGCAAAGACGACAAAGACAAAGACCTCGGCCGCTTACCTTTTCTATGGGCAATTGATCGCCATCTTGCGCTGGTGCATCGGTGCCCCCGCCGCTAGCTTCCTGACCGCCAGAACCCGAGTTGTGGATGGTCTTCCTCCATGGACATTCCCGAGACGCGCTACGCCCGAGCAGGCGAACTCCGGATCGCCTTCCAGGAGTGGGGCGAAGGGTCGCGGTCGATCATCATCCCGCCCCTCGTGAGCAACATCGATATCCTCTGGGAGCACGAGTTCTACAGCCGCATGCTGGAGCACCTCGGCTTGTTTCTGCGGGTCATCCACTTCGATAAGCGCGGCATCGGTCTGTCGGACCGCTTCGATGAGATCCCCACGCTTGATGAGAGGATCCAGGACATCGAAGCGGTCCTCGACACGGCTGGCTGGCAAGCGGCGAACGTCATCGGGGTGTCCGAAGGCGCTGTAATGGCGCAACGCTTCGCACTCGAGCATCGTGAGCGCGTAGACAAACTCGTCCTCCTCTCCAGCGCGGCGCCGGCCGAACTAGCCGATCGAGCCCGAGAGCTGAGCGGTGACGCCTACCGAGAGCTCGAAGACCGCAGGAACGACTTCATTGCTGTGGCCGAATCATGGGGCGAGGACGCAAGGCCGTTCGTTGAGTTGATGTCGCCGAGCCAGATCGGAAATGAGCCTTACACCAGATGGGTCAACCGGCTCAACCGCCTGTCTGCGAGTCCGGCAGATTTCGGTCGGCAAGTGCAGAGCACGGTCGGGCTCAATGCGGGGCTGAGGCCCGACCAGCTCGCAGTGCCCACCCTCGTCGTGCATCTGACCGACGATCGCGTGATTCCCGTCGGCCACGGGCGAGTACTGGCGGAGATCATCCCTCAGGTCGAGTACCTCGAAGTCGACGGCACCGACCACTTCCTCGCCACCCTTCCCAACTGGCGTGAGGTCGTTGACCCGATGATCGAGTTCCTGACCGGCACTACGCCGCCGGTGGCGACCCAACGGCGCTTTGCCACGGTCCTGTTTACCGACATAGTTTCCTCCACGGCTCTGGCCGGATCCCTCGGAGACGCCCGCTGGCGAGACCTCGTCGAGCGCCACGACAAGGCGGTCCACCGAGTGGCCGGTCAGCGCGGGGGCCGCATCGTCAAGAGCACGGGCGACGGCGTTCTTGCCACCTTCGATACCCCGTCTATTGCCATCGAGGCTGCCCAGAACATCCAAACGCAAGTTGGAGAGATGGGCCTCACGTTGCGAGTGGGTCTCCACGCCGGAGAAATCGAGGTCCACGCCGACGGCGACATCTCCGGCGTTGCCGTCACCCTGGCCGCCCGAATCGAGCAAGCGGCGTCTGACGGATCGATCTTCGTGTCGTCGACCGTCAAGGAGATGCTCCTCGGGTCGCCGACCGAGTTCGAGGATCAAGGTGAACATGTGCTGAAGGGCATCGACGGAAGGTGGCGGCTCTACGCCGTGCGCTCATAGACGTCCCAGCGGGCCGCAAATGGCACGTAGTTGAGTCGGGTCGAGGGCGCGTCGGGCCTTGTACCTCTCCTGGATCTCGCTGGATCCGGCGCTGCCGGTAGCATCCATCAAATGGCTGATAGGAAATGGTCCGACCCGGTGACCGTGGAGCAGATGTACGGCGATTGGGACTGGGAAGCAGCGGTCGCGGCCGTCGACCGCAGTCTCGATCCTCGCCCGAGTTCCTCCATCTTCGACGCACTCGAGTCGCTCGGGGTTGGGCCCAATGACAGGGTGCTCGACATTGGCGGGAGGGACGGCCACCACGGACTCCTAATGGCTGAGCGATTCGGCTGCCGCGTGGTCTCGGTCGATCCTGCGCCAGCCAACATCCAGGACGGGGAGAAAACAGTTGCCGAGCACGAGCACGGCCACCTGATCACGCTCGCTCTCGGAACCATCGAGCAGATTCCCGCAGACGATGGGGCATTCACCCTCGTATTCTCCCGTGACATGTTCGCCCACGTTGCGGACGCTGATGTGGCACTCGCCGAGTGCGCCCGCGTGCTCGCAGCAAACGGCGTGATGGTGCTGCATCAAGTATTTGCGACCGACCTGCTGGAACCGATCGAGGCAGAGCAGGTCTTCGGACACACGGCTGCCGTGCCGGAGCGCTTCTCTGTCGACGGCTTTGAGCAGGCTGCGAGGACTGCAGGATTCACTATCGAGGACGTCGAGGTGCTCGGATCCGAGTGGTACGAGGCTTCCCAAGAGGCGGGTACTGCACCCAATTACCTGCTTCAGGTGTCCCGGCTGCGCCGAGCTCAGGATGCGTTGATTGCCGAGATCGGTGAAGTCGCCTACCGCGTCGTCTACGGAAATGCACTGTGGAGCATCAACCAGATGCTCGGCAAGCTGGAGTCGCGCATCTACGTCTTGAGGCGTTCCTAGGCTCGGGCCGAACCACAACCCGATTCTGGCGTCGCAGAACGGAATATGTTCCGGTTTGGGACGCCAAAACGAGGAGGCTACGGGCCTAGGCTTGCCATCGTCTCCGCCACCAACGAGTGTTCGACTTGATCGAGTTGCAGCCAGATCTGAATCTGACCATCGCCCAGGCCGAGCGCCTCCTTCACACCTGGCTGGCCGGCCCGACCGTCTGCTCGAAGATCCAGCCGCTGGAAGGCGGGCTGGTGAACTCTGTCTTCCGGCTGGAGTTCGACCTGCCACCTCACCGCGCGGTCGTCAAGCTACACGGAAGCGACGGAGACACCCTCGCCACCGAAGCCCGTGCCCTCGAGTACCTGGCCACCGAAACTGATTGCCCGGTTCCGAGCGTCTATCTGCAAGACAGCTCCACTCGCATCATTCCCTATGCCTTCCTACTCATGGAAGAGGTCCCGGGTGTTTGTCTCGAGAGCATCCATCTCGAACCTGCCGAAAGGGTCGACATCGATGTCCAACTCGCCGACATACTGGGCGAATTGCACAGCCATCGAGGCTCGAAATGGGGTGGAGTGATTACGGATGACACCGCCGCAACCTGGGCCGACTACTTCGGGACCCGCCTGGCCGAAGCTCGCAACCATCCCGCGATAGCCGAGCGGCTCGAACCCAACATCCTCGGACAGGTAGACGAGGCCATCGACCTCACCGAACAGGCGCTCCGCTGCTCCGAGACACCGACGCTCGTCCATGGAGACGTGTGGGATGGCAACCTGATGGTTCGCCGTGAGGATGGACGCTGGAGGCTGACCGGCCTGCTGGACCCCAACCTTCACTTTGCCGACGTCGAGTTCGAACTGGCCTACCTCGAAGTGTTTGACACATCGCGGGAGGCGTTCTTTGCCGCCTACACCAAACATCGGATGCTGCGTCCCGGCTACGAGCGGCGGCGCCTCTTCTACTGGCTGCATACCGCGCTGGTTCACGTTGCGTTGTTCGGCGACGAGTTCTTCTGCCGCTTCACCGCTCGCACCGCGGAGCGGATCGTTCGGCAAGAGACGCCCTGATTGCCGGTGCGGCCAACCATGCTGTTGACTTCTTCGCTCTGGGGTCACAAGCCTCGTAGGACTACGCCGCTGCTTCGCTGTCCACGGCCTCCGGGCAGCGGCGAAGCACACCGTTCCCACCCTCCTCACGACGCCACTTGGGCACGTCGGCAAAGAGGCGAGCGATGTCATCGGCATCGAGGGTCTCCCGTTCGAGAAGCTCGACAGTCATCGCCTCGAGTGCGTCCCGATGCGCCGCAACGATCGTGTCGGCCTCCTGCTGTGAGTTGTCGAGAAGGCGTCGAATCTCAGCGTCGATCGCCGTCGCCGTGCCATCGGAGTAGGACTGCTGCCCACCCACGGTCTGGCCGAGGAAACCCTGTTCGCCGTCGTTGAGACGCATGAAGCCCATAGCTTCGGTCATGCCGAACCTAGTCACCATCTGACGAGCGATATCCGTAGCCTTCTCCAGATCGTTGGAGGCTCCAGTAGTCGGATCGCCAAACACCAGGTCTTCTGCAGCACGCCCTCCGGCCAGCATGGCCATCTGATTCCACAGCTGGCTGCGATGGATGAGACGCCGCTCCTCTGCCGGGAGCGCCTGTGTGTAGCCGAGCGCTTGGCCGCGCGGGATGATCGTCACTTTGTGCAGGGGATCGGCGCCGGGCAGGGCCCACCCAACGAGTGCATGGCCTGCCTCGTGGTAGGCAACTACTTCGCGCTCCATAGGGGTCAGCACGGATCCACGCCGCTCCGGACCTGCCATCACCTTGTCAACAGCGTCCTCGAGTTCGGCATTGCCGACGAGCTTCTTGCTGCGGCGGGTTGCCAGCAAGGTGGCCTCGTTCAGCACGTTGGCGAGGTCGGCGCCGGTGAACCCAGGGGTACGCCGGGCAACCGTCTCCAAGTCGATCTCGTCCGATAGCGGCTTTCCCTTGGCATGGACGCCGAGGATCGCCACCCGTCCGGCCAGATCCGGACGGTCGATCAGAATCTGCCGGTCGAACCTGCCGGGGCGTAGCAGTGCGGCATCGAGCACGTCGGGTCGGTTGGTTGCGGCCATCACGATGACACCGGTTTGGTTGTCGAACCCGTCCATCTCGACCAGCAGTTGGTTGAGCGTTTGCTCCCGCTCGTCGTTGCCGCCTCCAAGACCAACACCACGGCTGCGGCCCACGGCATCGATCTCGTCGATGAATACGATGGCTGGTGCGGCTTCCTTCGCCTGCTTGAACAGGTCGCGCACCCGGCTGGCGCCGACACCGACGAACATCTCGACGAAGTCGGAGCCCGAGATCGAGAAGAACGGAACGCCGGCCTCCCCGGCCACGGCTCGGGCGAGCAGCGTCTTACCGGTCCCCGGCGGTCCCGTGAGGAGAACGCCCTTGGGGACGCGGGCACCCATTGACTTGAAGCGAGCGGGCGACTCGAGGAAGTCACGGATCTCAGCAATATCTTCGAGGGCCTCGTCCAGCCCGGCCACATCGGAGAACTTGACCTTGGGCTGGTCAGCAGTGACCTGATTGGCTTGCGCTTTGCGGATGTTCATCAAGCCGCCCTGCGCGCGGCCGACTCCGCGGAAGATCAGGATGGCGAGACCGACGATGAGCAGGATCGGCAGCAGCCCAATGATGGTGGCAAGGACGCCGGGACCGGACCGCTCTACGGTCGTTTCTGCGTTTGAGGCAAGCAGCAACGTCGTGATGTCGCCTTCGAATCCATCTGGATAGGAGGTTGTGAAAGCAGTGGTCTCGTCGATAGGGGTGCGGAGCTCACCGACGATCTCATCTGCATCGACCCTGATTGTGGCGGTGGCGATCTCGTCGTCTGCGATCAGACTCTCGAGCTGGTCCAGCGTGACCTCGGTCGTGTTCTCGTTGGTTGTGGGCGTGCCCAGGAACAAGGTGACGAGGAGCATCGCACCGATAATCCAGAGGATCGGACGGATACGAGACTGGGGAGTGCGGGGATTCATCGTCCTCGATTCGGAGTTGATACCTATTTATCGGTGCCGAGCACGATTCCGGATGGCGGATCGATGGAAGTTTCTGGGGTTGAGGTAGCCCTGAACTCAGAGGATTTTGGCGTCCCAAACCGGAATATCTTCCGCTCTGCGACGCCAGAACCGGCGCGTCACCCAGTCTTCCACGGGTCGATGACCACCTTGACGGCGTCCTCCTCCATCGACGTTGCAATCGCTGCGGCCGCCTGTTCGAGGCCGAAGCGGTGGGTCACAAAGTTGCTCAACCCGGACGTCGCCGCATCGCGCGCCATCTGGCGCATGCCCGGAAGGTAGCCCGCTGCCTCCTGACCTGAGACCCCGATGACGCGTATCCCTTTGCTAACCAGGTGGCGGTTGGGGAAGATCTCCACCGGGCCGAGGTCGCTGAAGTTGCCGACGATGACACTCAACCCACCCGGCCGGGTTGCATCGAACACGGTGGGAATCACCTCGGGAACACCCGCCGTCTCCACCACCACATCCCCACCGCCGTCGGTCAACTCGAGCAGCTCCGTTGCCAATTCTGTTTGGCTCATATTCCGGTTGCACACCGTCTCTGTAGCCCCCAGCGTCAGGGCAGTCGCGAGCCGGCCCGGCAGCAGATCCACAGCGATGATTTCGCCCGCTCCCAGCATCCGCGCTTTGACAATGTGGAGCAACCCGAGTGGTCCGCACCCGATGACAATCACGGAGTCATCGAACAGGAATGATTCCCCGGGCACCGCCGACATCTGCCGCGCCCGGTCTAGACCAACCGTGACCGCAAACACCTCGGCAAGCACCGCAATCTCGTCGGGCACGTCGTCGGGGACCTTGAAGAAGTAGGTACCGGGGAGAGTGTGCATGTACTGCGACCATCCGCCGAGTAGATGGGGAGGCTCGGCGCAGGTCATGGTGTTCCCGTAGTCACGGATGTTCTCGCACAACGTATATGGCCCGCGTCTGACACACGCCCGGCAATTGCCGCACACCAGGTTGGGCCCGACCACCACCCGATCGCCCGGTTGGAGCAGCGTCCCGGCATAGTCCCGGATGGGACCGTTCGCTTCGACCAACTCGCCGACGATCTCATGACCCTGGATGATCGGGAACGGAGTCTCGCTCGGATTCGACAGCCCCGTGTACTGGCCGGTGTAGCCCTGGTAGGTGTGCTTATCGGTGCCGCAGATGCCGCACAGATTCACCCTGACGATTGCCTCTCCGGGCTCGACCAGGTCCCCGATGGGATACTCGCGAACCTCGTACTCACCCGGTGCCGTGAGCACTGCGGCGACACTGGTTCCATCCATCAGTCTCTCCG